>CANFVX010000027.1 GCA_947450495.1 Gammaproteobacteria bacterium | reverse complement strand
CCTGCAGGGTGCGATCCGTCGCGTGTCGACCTCCATGGAGCAAAGCCGCCAGCAGGCGGTTTCCACGGCGGACACCGCGACCAAGGCCGAAGCGGCGCTCACCTCGATTGGCAGTGCGGTGGACGAGAGCCGCCGACTGAACGCCGAAATCGCCGGCGCGACCGACGAGCAGCGCCACGTCACCGGCGCCGTTCAGCAAACCGTGATCAAGATCCACAACCACATGATCGAAACGGCGGCCGCTGCGGAAGCCTCTTTCCGCACCGCCGATCAGTTGCGCACCCTCGCGCAGCGGATGAACGACACCCTGAGTTTGTTCAAGTCCGCCTGAGCCACCCGGCCCTCCCGGCGCAAATTTGCGCTGGGAGGGCAAGATTCCTGCGTTTGATGATTGACGTTCGCGGCCACGCGGCCGGAGACTAGCGGCGCTGGCAAGCGGTGCCAGAACGCTCGATCTTCAACGGAATTTTCATGCTCAAACCTTTGTTTGCCGCGCTGCTGCTCTCACTGCCGGCGCTGGCGCAGGCCAATTTTCTTGACGCTTACGAACTCAAAGCCCGCTGCCTCTCGGAGCGCGCGGACGCGGTCAACACCTGTCTGGGCTATCTCTCGGGTGTTGCCGACAGCGACAACGGCGCGCCGGCCTGGCGCAGCCAGAAGTCGCTGTTCTGCATTCCCCAGGGGGTGACCGTGGTGCAACTGCGCAGCACGCTGCTCAGCTATCTCAAACAACATCCCGAGGAAGAAGACTTCAACGCCGCCATTCTGGTCGGCAACGCCTTTATTGAAGCCTTCCCCTGCGACTAAGGCATTCGGAGCAATCCTCATGAATTTTTACGATCAAACCGTGCCCGTCTTTAGCCGTGGCTTGAACAATCTTGCCGCGCTACTCGAAAAATCCCGCTTGCACGCCGAGGCGGCACACTTCGAGACGGCGGCCCTGCTGGGCGCGCGACTGTTCCCGGACATGTTCCCGCTCACGCGCCAGGTGCAACTGGTTACCGACTTTGCCAAAGGCGGCGCCTCGCGACTGGCCGGAGTCGAAGTCCCGCGCTGGGAAGACACCGAGACCACGCTCGCCGAACTGCAGCCCAGAATCACGCGGGCCATTGACTATCTCGGCACGCTCACGCCGAGCCAGTTTGAGAAGGCCGCTAGCCGGCGCATTGAACTGAAAACGCCGGGCGGTGAATTTCACTTCAATGGCACCGACTTTCTCCAACAGTGGGCGCTGCCGAATTTCTACTTTCACGCGGCAACCGCCTACAACCTGCTCCGTCACAACGGCGTGCCCATCGGCAAGCTCGATTTTCTGGGCAAGATTTAAGGCCCGGGCAAGTCCCGCCGGCGCCAGAGGCTGGCCAGCCAGTACTGCTCCGCCGGCGGCGCGTCGGTAGGGCGGTAGTAGTGCGAAATCTCCTCGAAGCCCGCGGCCTTGAGTAATCCACGCCAGGTCTCGAGCGTGAAATAAGCTCCGTAGCGACTGCCGCTGAAGCCCTCATTGTCCTGACCGCGCGGGTTTGAACTAAACAGCACGCCATCGGGCTTCAGCGCGTGGTGGAGTTTCTGCAGCACGGCGAGCAACTCGCTGCGTGGCACGTGAAACAAGGTCGCGTTGGCAAACACGCCATCAAAGCGCGCGGCCGGCAAATCAAGCGCGAGAAAATCCTGATGCCAGACCTCGCAGCCGCTGGCCAGCCGCGCCATCGCCACAAACGGCGCGGAGCCATCCAATCCTGTCGCCTGATGCCCACGCTGCACGAAGCTGCATAAATCCCGCCCCGGGCCACAGCCGAAATCGAGCACATGAAACGGCGCCGGGCCTTCGATCGCGGCCAGCAGCGCCTCGATGTTCTGACTGACATCGTGGTCGGCGGTGCCATCGCGGTACGACTCCGCATATCGCTCGTAATGGGCGATCGTCTGCGCCGCCAGCGCCTGCGGATTCATCGCCCTTCCACCACTACCGGGCCGCCCCGCGAGAGTCCCAGCGTCGTCGCGGCGTTTTGCTCGGCAACGGCGATTTCGAGCACCTCGAAGGAATTCACCAGCGCGAGCAAGCCGCCCGGCGGCACGTCGGCATAGGTACGGTGAAACGGAATGCGGTGGCCGGCGGCGCGCACTGTGAGCTGCGAGAACTCACCGAGCATGGCGGCGTCGATGTTGGTGATGAGATTGCCGAAGTGATCGGTCGTGACCACTAAGCCGTGAATTTCATTGCCGCGGCGGGCGGGCGCTTCGATGAGCGCTGGCACGTAGTCGCTGGTGAGCGTGCCAATTTGGGCCGGGGTCACGCGCCCGGCGGCCACCTCTGCCGCCAGCGGCGCCAGCAGGTCCCGCCCGTGAAAAGTGGCGCTTAAGCGCTCGATGCCGTAGCCGCGCAGCTTCAGAGGATCGACCCGATAAACCGCAGCCCCGGTGCGTTCAATCACACCGGCCAGCAGGCCGTTGTCGGGCGCCACAAACGCGTGACCGTCACCTACCGCCAGCAGCACGTGGCGCCCGGTGCCCACGCCCGGATCTACCACCGCGAGATGCACGCTGCCTTCCGGAAAATAGCGATACGAACGCTCCAGCCAAAAGCCCGCCTCGGCCGGCCAGTGCACATGCACTTCGTGCGTGAGGTCGACCAGCTGCGCGCTACGCAGGCGGCGCAGAATCACCCCCTTCATGGTGCCCACAAACGGCCCGCGATGACCGAAATCGGTGGTGATGCTAAGGACCCCGCAGCCCGGGAAAGCGCCGCTCATGAGCGCACGCGCCGCGACCGTCGGGGCGCGGTCTCTGGCTGGGCAATCCGCTCAAAGCCGGCGGCAAGGAACGGCACCATGCGTTCGTAGAGCTGATCGAGTCTGGACGATTGACAGCGACCGCCTGAGAGCAGGTCTACGCGCCCGGTCTCGGCAAAAGTAATCAGCATCGCGCCCAGCATGAAATGAAACCCCCAGTAAAGATCCTTCACATCCGCGCCCGGCAGCAGCGCGCGTGCGCCGTCGATAAAGCGTGAGGCCACCGCATCGAACTGCGCCGACATCACCTGCTCGGTCCAGCGCGACGAAGAGGAGACCTGCGCGATGAGTCGCGCATAGCTTTTCCAGCCGGGCCCGCCGCGCAGGCTTTTTTCCATAAACGGCCTGGCGAACGCGTCGATCAGCCCTTCCAGCGTTGCCGGTTGGGGCAAGGCGTCAAACAGCACCATGCGTTCTTCGTTCAACTCGGCCGCGCGCCGCTGCACGACGGCGAGAAAAAGTTCGCTTTTAGGCCCGAAATGGTAGTTTGCCAGCGCCAGCTCAACGCCCGCCGCGCGCGTAATTTCTCGCAGCGACACGCCGTCGTAGCCGGACTCGGCGAACAGCCGCTCGGCCGCATCGAGGATGCGGTCCTTGGTCGATTTCAGGGCTGGTTCGGACTTCATCCGGCGGTTGGCTTCGGGCTTGAACAGTGGCGCCACTATACCCACAAGCGCTCGGCTGCGGCGCGCGGCGCGCAAACCCGGCAAACCCGTGGTTTGCCCCCTCGCCAGCACTTCCGCCGGGCTGGCAATTTTTTTGAACGTACGTTCAAATACGACTCGACTCTCGCCAAGGCGCTCGCGCTGGCGCGCCGCCTCACAGACATCGCAACCACTTTAATCTGCGGACACTCTGATATGCCTTCTTATCTTTGCGGCCTTGATATTGGCGGCACCTTCACCGACTGCGTATTGATGGACGACAGCGGTCGTCTGACCATTTCCAAAGCCCCCTCCACGCCCGGCAACTTCGCTGACGGCGTGCTGGAAGCCCTGCGTCGCGCGGGCGAACGGGTGGGACTTGAGCTGCCGGCGCTGCTCGGCTCCATCACCATGCTGGCGCACGGCACCACGGCCGGCACCAACGCCATCATTCAGCGCAAGGGCGCCAAGGTGGGTCTTATCACCACCCGCGGCCACAACGATGTGATTCACATCATGCGCGGCTCGCGCGGGCTGTCCGGTCAGGACATCAAGCTCATCGTGCACATTCCGGAATCGAGCAAACCGGAGCCCATCATTCCCAAGCGGCTTATTCGCGGCGTCTCGGAACGCGTGGACTGCTTTGGCAAGGTGGTTGTCGCGCTGAACGAAGACGAAGTCCGCTCGGCGATTCTGTCGCTGGTCGACGCTGGCATCGAAGCGCTCGCGGTGTGCTTCCTGTGGTCGTTCCTCGCGCCCGAGCACGAAGCGCGGGTCAAGGCGATTGCCGCTGAAATCGCCCCGCAGCTCTACGTCACCTGCTCGCACGAACTCGCGCCCAAGTGGGGCGAATACGAGCGCACCACGGCGGTGGCGCTGAACGCCTACATCGGGCCGCTGACGGTGAACTACGTCACCAACCTCGACCGTCGCCTGAAAGAAATGGGCTACAAGCCGCCGCTCCAGATCACCCAGTGCGCGGGCGGCACGATTGCGGTACGCACCGCGCGCGATGCGCCGCTGCTCACGCTGGACTCGGGCCCGGTGTCGGGCGTGACCGGCTCGCTTTACCTCGGCAAGGTGATGAACGAACCCAACATCATCACCACCGACATGGGCGGCACCTCGTTCGACGTCGGCGTGATTCACGACGGTCAGGCGATGGTCTCCTACAAGAGCCTGGTGCATCAGTACGAATACTTCCTGCCCAAGGTGGACGTGCAGACCATGGGCACGGGCGGCGGCAGCAAAGTGTGGATCGACAAAACCACCGGCACCCTTCGCGTGGGTCCGCAGAGCGCGGGCGCGATGCCCGGCCCCATCTGCTACCGCCGCGGCGGTGAAGTGCCCACCACGACCGACGCCGACGTGGTGCTGGGCTATCTCGATGCCGACAACTTCGCCGGCGGCACCATGAGCCTCGACCGCGAAGGCGCGGCGCGTGGCCTGCAGGCGCTGGCCGACGAACTCGGCATGGACCTCTACGAACTCGCCAGCGGTGTGGCGCAAATCGCCGAATTCCAGATGGCGGATCTGGTGCGCAAAGCCACCATCCAGAAGGGTCTCGACCCGCGCGATTTTGTGCTCTTCGCCTTTGGCGGCGCCGGCCCGGTGCACATGGCGGTGACCGCGCGCGAAGCCGGCATCAAGCGCGTGGTGGTACCACAAGGTGATACGGCCTCCACCTGGTGCGCGTTTGGCGCCGCCTCGGCCGACACCCTGCACGTGAACGAGCAGGTGCGCATCATGTCCTCGCCGTTCGATGTGGCGAGCATCAACACCGTGCTGGCGGAACTGGCGGCTAAAGGTCGCGCCCAGCTCGAAGAAGACGGCGTGCCGGCCGCGCAGCAAACCTATCGCTGCTCGATCGACATGCGTCATCGCGGGCAAATCAACGAAGTGGAAGTGGAGATCGATAAAGACCAGATCGCGGAGACCGATCTGGACGATCTGCGCGCCCGTTTCGTGCGCCGCTACGAGCAGCTCTACGGCCGCGGCGCTTCGCTACCCGGCGCGCGTCTGGAATGTGTGACCTTCCGCGCGCGGGCCAGTGCGCTATCGCGCAAGCCGAGCCTCATCGCCGCCACCGAACTCACAGATGAGATTCCGGCCGGCGCCAAAACCAGCGAGCGTTCCATCTACTGGGCGGAATGGAAGAAAGCGGCGCCGAGCCCCATCTACAACGGTTACGCCCTGCTGCCGGGCAACGTGATTGATGGGCCCTGCGTGATTGAGACCACCACGACTTCCATCGTGATCCATCCGGGACAGCGCGTTGCAGTCGACGCGCTGCGTAACTTCGTCATCGACACCGACGTCACGGCTTCGGCCTGAGCCAAGGAGAATCCCCATGCCCCGTATCAGTGAAATCACCGGCGTCGACTTCGATGGCGTCAATCATCCGTATGTGCCGCCGAAAGAGCTGCGCATTTCGCCCAAGCTGAAGCTGCATCGCGACTGGGATCAGAACGTCGATCCCATTACCTACGAAGTGGTGCGCCACAACCTCTGGCAGATCAACGAAGAACACGGCGCCACCATTCAGCGCCTGTCCGGCTCGCCGGTCGCCATGTACGCGCTGGACCTTAATCCGTCGCTGCTGACCGAGGACGCCGAGTTCGTGTACTTCGGCCCCTACATGCAATACATGTCCGGCGTGACCGACACCCAGGTCAAATGGACGCTGGAAAACCGCTCGGATAATCCGGGCATTAAAGACGGCGACATGTTCCTCGCCAACGACCCCTGGGTCGGCGCCGCCCACCAGCAGGACGTGATGCTGCTGTGCCCGGTGTTCTGGGAAGGCGAACTCTTCTGCTGGGTCACCAACTGCCTGCACCAGTACGACATCGGCGGCATCACCCCCGGTAGCTTCTGCCCGTCGGCGGAGTCGGCGTATGACGAAGGCATCATGCTGCCGCCGATCAAGATCATTGAAGACGGCGAAATCCGCCGCGACATCGAAGCGGTGTATCTGCGCGCCTCGCGCAAACCGCAGCTGGTGGCGCTGGACTTCCGCGCCCAGATGGCCGGCAACACCACGGCGAAGAAGCGCGTGCTGGAGCTCATCCAACGCTACGGGGCGAGCACCGTGAAAGGCGTGATGAAGAAAATTATCGACAACTCGGAGAAATCTTTCCTCGAGAAAATGGCGCGAATTCCGGATGGCTTCTGGCAGGACCGCACCTACATCGAAGCCTGCCGTCCGGGCGATCGCCGCACCCACAAAGTCCAGCTGCAGCTGCGTAAAGAAGGCAACAAGCTGCTGTTCACCAACGACGGCACGGCCGATCAGGAAGGCGCGATGAACGCCACCTACTCCGGCTGGCGCGGCGCGATCATGGTGGCGGTGACCGAACTGCTGTGCTGGGACCAGTACTTTGCGGTCGGCGGCGCGTTGCGCCATGTCGACTTCGATCCGGTGCCGGGCACGCTCAACTGCGCGAACTTCCCGGCCTCGGTGTCGACCGCGCCCATCCAGTCGATGGAAATCTCGCTCTACCCGGCCTACAACGTGCTGTCGAAAATGATTTACCCCGATGCGGAGATGCGCAAAGACATCATGTGCATTGGCGGCACCAGCCAGTGGCCGGCCACGCTGTTCCGCGGCACCGACCAGTGGGGCGAGCGCTACGGCTATCTGTTGATCGATCCCATCGGCGGCGCGATTGGCGCCTTCTCCCACGCCGACGGCATCAACACCGGCGGTCAGTCGCGCACGCCCATCTGCCAGTTGCCCAACATCGAGCACACCGAGCAGAGCTTCCCCATCCTGTTCCTGTATCGCAAGGAACTGCCGGACTCCGGCGGCGCGGGCAAATATCGCGGCGGCCTGTCGGCGGAATCCTGCTTCATTCCGCACAACACCGACGTCATCACGCAGGACACCCTGTCTTCCGGCAACGCCACGCCGACTTCCACCGGCATGATGGGCGGCTATCCGTCCACCACCAACGCCTACACCTTCCTGCGCGACAGCGACATCCTCACGCGGATGGCCGACAGCCAGATGGTGGAAGACATCAGCGAAGTCAGCGGGACGGATGAAATGCTTCAGCTGCGGCAGGAGAACTTCCTGCAGCACAAGTCAGACGTCTACGCGGTGCGCTGGACCGGCGGCGGCGGCTTCGGCGATCCGATGGATCGCGCGATGGAAGACATCAACGAAGATCTGGAGCACTACGCGATTACCGCCGAAGCGGCCGGCTCGATCTACGGCGTGGTCGTGGGCGCCGACGGCAAGCTCGACGAGGCCGCCAGCATCGCGCGGCGCGCCGAACTCCGCGCGGCGCGGGTAGCGCGTGGCGGCCGCAAGACCGCAACGCTCGAAGGACCGGTCCTGTGTGAAGCCAGCGTCAACCTTAACGCCCGCCAGCACAGCGACGGCGCGCATTGGGCCTGCGCCAAGTGCGCGTGTGACTTGGGACATGTGAGTCACAACTACAAAGACGGCTGCCTGCGCGAAGACCATCCGGTCGCGGACTCCAATCCGCTGATTGGCGATCCCTCGCGCTTTATCGATGACGATGTTTGCTTCCGGCAGTTCTTCTGCCCGGGCTGCGGCGCGCAAATCGATAATGAAATTGCGGTCACCCGCGATGAGGTTCTGGCGGACATCCACGTTAACGTGGGCTAGGCGAACGCGGCGCCTGCAGGCTGCGCAAGCCGCCCGCAGAGCGCCCCAAATTTTCTGGATTTTATTGAGCGGCGTTAAACGCCGGGAAACGGCGGTCCCGGGCGAGCAAACCAATAGCCTTGCAGCAGGTCGCAGCCCATCTCGCTCAAGAGCGCGGCCTGTACTTCGGTTTCCACGCCTTCTGCCACCACCAGCGTCCGGGCCCGATGGCACACGCTGACCAGCGACGACACCAGCGCGCGCTTCATATGGGACTGCTCGAGGCCCCGGACGAGCGACATATCAATCTTCGCCACATCCGGCGCCAGGGACACCAGCAGCGACAGGCCGGCGTAGCCCTCGCCCAAATCGTCAATGGCCACCCGGTAACCCATCGCCCGCAGTTGCGCCACCGTGCTGGTGACATCTTCCTCCCGCAAGGAAATCTGGGCGCGCTCGGTGACTTCCCACACGATCCTCGGGGCGAACGGCAGCAGGGGTTCGTCTTCGCGCAGCAGCAACTCGGCGCGGAACTCGGAGGGATGCAAATTCACAAACACCGGCTCGAATCGGCTGGGATGCTCCGTCAGCACACGGCTGATGCAGCCGCGAATCTGACGCCCGAGTTCTTCGATGCGCCCGAGAATTTCCGCCGCTTCGATCAGATCGGCCGGGCTACTCATGGGTCCGTGGCTACGGAGCAAAGCCTCGAAGGCATAGGTCGATTTGTCGTGCGCGCGCACCAGAGGCTGAAACACCACATACACCTGCGCCAGCGACTCTGCGAACTGACGCTCGGTATTTGGCAAATCCAGCACCAGAGGCTGGTACTCGCTCCGCGCCATCAGCAGCTTGTGCTGTAGACGCTGGAGCTGACCTTCTTTCAAGACCCGCTCCACGGTCTGCTGAAAAACGTCAGGCGCGATAGGCTTCAGGAGCATCCCGGCGGCGCGTCGCTGCATCGCCCGCTGCGCCGATTCCACCGAAGCCTGTCCACTGACAATCAACATGGGCAGCAAGGGGTCCACTTCGCGCAGGCCGTCGAGCAGCTGAATGCCGTCGCCATCGGGCAGCACCACATCGATGATGGCTAGCTGGAGCTCGTGTTGGCGCGCGGCGGCCAGCCCTTCGGTGGCCGTCGCCGCTTGCACCACCACAAACTGCTCGAGCTCCAATAGCTCGGCGAGATACTTCCGCACGCCGTCATCGTCATCAATCACCAGCACCTTCGGCGACTGCGGGACATTGGCGGATACGGGGCGCAACGCCGGTAGCGGCGCGAGCAGATCAGGAACGAGCGCCGGCGCTACCGCCCCCAAGGCATCCAGCGCCCAACGCGCGAGGGTGGTGGCCGCGAACGGCTTCCACAACAGGCTCACGCCTGGGCCACAATCGGTCACTGCTTGCCCAACGTGACCTGAAGTCGCGATGAGTTCCATGCCCGGCGCCAGTTCACGGGCCAGCGCGAAGACTTCCGCGGCCGGCCGTCCAGACTGCGTCATGTCGCAAATCATGAGGGTCAGCGCGCTGGCCTGCTCGGTGAGTTCGCGACACGCGGCTTCGGCGCTTGGCGCTTCAATCACCACGAAACCGGCATGCTGCAACGCCTGCGCGGAAGCTCGCCGAAGCAAAGCGTCTTCTTCGACCAGCAGGCAACGCGCGCCGCCGGCATGCCCGAAAATGGCCGGCGTCGTCCCGCCGGTCGGCTTGATGGCGACCGGCGGCGCGAGCGGAAAATCTGCCAGCACCTGGGTGCCTTTGCCGAGTTCGCTGCTCGCCCGCATGCTGCCGCCGGCTTGCTCTGCCAGCATGCGACAGGTCGCCAGACCGAGTCCGGTACCCAAGGCTTTGGTGGTGAAAAAAGGCTCGAAGATGCGTGCGCTGGTGAGCGCGTCCATGCCCTTGCCGGTGTCGGTCACCGCCAAACGGACGGTTTGTGGTCCCGACGGGGCATCAGTAGCCGCACTTATGCGACTGACAGCGATCGCGATCTCACCGCCATCAGGCATCGCGTCGCGCGCGTTGGCCACCAGATTGAACAGGATTTGCTCCAGCGAGGTGGCGTCGAGCCTGACGAACATGGGTTCGCTGTCCAGACTCAGGCGAATGCGGATGGCGGGCCCGGCCAGGCGCTGCGTCATCTGAAAGTTTTGCTCGACCACTTTGAGCAGGTCGGCGGTGCCCGACTTCACCGCGCTGCGGGAGCGGGAGTGATCCAGCAGCTTGCGCGTGAGCAACGCGCCGCGCTCCGCAGCGTGAATCACGCCGTCGAGATGCGCCTTCTGACGCTGCTCGCCCAAGCCAAGCGCGGCAAGCTCGGAGTAGCCCATGATGGCGCTGAGGATGTTGTTGAAGTCGTGGGCGATCCCCGCGCTCAGGCGGCCAATCAATTCCAGTCGCTGGCTGCGCGCCAGCGCTTCTTCGGCTTCGCGCTGCGGGGTGATGTCGACATGAAACGCGATCATGTGGGTCACGTTGCCGCTGCGGTCCGGCACCGGAGAGAGACACACCGAACTCCAGAACTCCTCGCCGCTTTCCCGCCGACCGCGCAGGGTGGCCTCGAACGGCGCGCGCCGCACCAGCGCTTCGCGCAAGCGCAGGCTGTCGTCCTGCTCGTCTTCCGGGTAGAGAAAACAGGGATCGAAGGCCATCGCGTCTTCGCGCGTGACCCCGCTTAACCGACAAAACGCATCGTTGCAGAACACGCTGCGGCGCTGATGGCCACGGGTGTCGATCAACACAATACCGAGAGTGGCGTGCTCTACCGCGCCGCCCAGCACCCGCAGACGGGTATCCGCCGCATGGCGCTCCAGCGCAACTTTGATAGTGGCGGCCAGCGTACGGTCGTCAAACGGTTTGAGCAGATAGCCGTAGGGAGAGGTTTCGGCGGCCCGCTGGATGGTGTCATCGTCGGCATAGGCGGTGAGAAAAATCACCGGCACATCGCCGAGCTGGCCGATCGCTCTGGCGATTTCGATGCCGTCGGCATCTCCGCGCACATGCACGTCCATCAGGATGAGATCGGGCTGCCCGGCGCTGAACTCGGCCAGCGCGCCTTCGAGATTGTCGGCAATCTCCAGCACCTCGTAGCCGGCGCGGGTGAGGCGACGTTTGAGGTCGAGTGCGATCAGCGATTCGTCTTCAACAATGAGCAGGCGAGATTTGCGCTTCCCGCCTGCGCGCGGATCGGTCGTCAGTTCCACTCATGTTCCCTTGGGCGATGTCCGTTGCCTGCTGGCGTGGACGTGGGTTGCTTTTTGTCCTCGGCGCACCGAGCGGCTCAGGCCGGTTCTGATGATGGCCTGAAAACACCATTTCGGAGCATTCTCGACTGTTACCCAGACAGGCCACAAGACCAATTTTGAAGTGGGATATTTGAATCTCCATCGTTAGACTGTGGGGCGCCCGCCCCAATCCGAACCGATTTGGTCACAAATGCCACCGGAACGCTGGTACGCGGCGCACGCGACCCCTACCTCACGTCTCAGGAGTTCCCATGTTGACGATGCGCCTACGCTGGCTGGCCAAACTAAGCGGATTGATGGCCTTGATCGCCACCGTATTGGGCATGGGACTGGCGCTCGCGCCCAGCCTCCAGCCGCTGCACTGGCTGGCGCTCGGCGTGTTGGCGCTGGTCGCCTCGGGTCTCGGCTGGTGGTGGGCCAATGAGGCTCAGCATGATTTCGGTGAACCGCTGCGCGCCGCCCTGCAGGCGCTCGACAGCGCGCTCACCACCACCCAGGACTTGCACCGACTGGCCGGTGAGCAGACTACCGCCAGCCCTGCCCTGCTTCGCCCCGCCTTGAGTGCCGAGGCCAATGGCGACGCCGCCCTGGTCGCGGTCTCCGCCAGCCGGCTGGCGAACGCACAAGGGGCGCTCGCCACCACCCTGCAAACGCTATGCGCGGAATTTATCGGCGCCCGCAGCACCGCCACCCACGCCGCCGCGCGCGAGAGCCAGCTGTTCGAAGCGCATCCCGACGCCCTCATTTGTATTGAACACAACGGCGCCATCAGCCGCGCCAATCCGGCCGCGATGGCGCTCTTGCCCTTGATCGATGCCATGCGCACCGGACTACCTCTGTGGCAGGTGCTGGGCGACGCCGAACGCGTGCTGGCGGCGATTGATTTGGCGCGCACCCGTGGCGCGATTGTCGATCAGGAACTTGTCCTGCTCCGCGCCGACGGCAGCCGTCGCGAGCTCACGCTCAGCGCCGCCGTACTCGCCGGCGTTGCCGACAAGCCGCGTGAGTTACTGGTGGTGCTGCGCGATATCGGTGCCGCCCGTCAGGGCGAGCGGCAGGCCATCGCCACGGCAAAAATCGCGCGGGACCTGCTGAACGCCGGCGCCGATCCGGTGCTGCTGCTCCAGCTCGATGGCACGATTGTCGACGCCAACAACGCGAGCCGGGAATTGCTTGGGGCAGGTGGCGGCGCGCTTGGCCACATCGCGTTCGGCGCGCTGTTTACCGATCCGGGGCGGGCGATGGAACATCACGCCCATGCGCTCTCCGCCGGCGAGGTGCGCGACGCCGCGCTGGTGCTCCAGCTGCGGGATGGCCAACGCCGTGATGTGCTGCTTCAGGCAGCCGCCGCGCTCGATGACCAAGGCCGGACCACGGGCGTCTTCGCCAATTTGCGCGACGTGACCGAAACCCTGCGCGCGGCGCTGGCGCGGGACGAAAAAGACTGGGTCGTGCAAGGCATCGCGCGCCTGAACGCGGTGTTCCAAAGTATCGGCGCCAGCAGCACGGAAGACTTTGCTCGCCGCGTGATCTCGGAAGTTGCCGAGTACGCCGGCGCGCAGGTCGGCGCGTTCTATGTGCGCGAAGAGAACGGCACCGGCCACGAGCTCATCGCCAGCCACGCCTACACGCACCGCAAAGGCTTCGCAACCCGCTTTGAGCCCGGCGAAGGCATCCTCGGCCAGGCCGTGCTGGAACGTAAACAGATGCATCTGGCCGACCTGCCCGCCGGCTATCTGGTGGTGGGATCGGGTCTTGGCGAAGCGGATGCGAACCATCTCTACGTCACCCCGCTCATGCTGGAAGACAACGTGAAAGGCGCGCTGGAACTCGCGGCGCTCAAAGTGCTGGGCTCCGGTGCGCTGGAATATCTGCGGCAGGCAGCACCGATGGTGACGGTGGCGCTGGAGGCCACGCGGGCGCGCGCCATCGCGGCCTCGGCGCTCGCCCAGGCCCAGGAGCTGGCGGCCGAACTCGAGGCCCAGCAGGAGCGCTTGCGGAGCACCAACGCCGAGCTCGAAGAGCAGGCCACCGAACTGCTGGCCTCCGAGCAGAAACTGCAGGCGCAACAGACCGAAATCGAACTCGCCAACTCCGAGCTGCAGCAGCAGAACGAACTGCTGGAGCGCCAGCGCGACGAAACCGAACAGGCCCGCCGCACGCTGGTCCTGCAGGCGCAGGAAGTGGCGCTGGCGAGCAAATACAAATCCGAATTCCTCGCCAATATGTCGCACGAACTGCGCACGCCGCTGAACAGCCTGCTGCTGCTGGCGCGCTCGCTGCGCGACAACGCGAGCGGCAATCTCACCGCCGATCAGGTGGAATCTGCCGGGGTGATTTTCGACAGCGGCAGCGATCTGCTGAACATCATCAACGAGATTCTGGACCTGTCGAAAATCGAAGCCGGCAAAATGGAACTACGGCTGTCCGACGTCGACGTGGCCGACGTCGCCCGCAGTCTGGTCTCGCAGTTCGAACATATGGCGCACGCGCAGGGTCTGGTCTTCCGCGTCAATGCCGACGCCGGGCTGCCGACGAAGCTCGTGACCGACCCACAGCGTCTGGGTCAAATCCTGAAAAACCTCATCGGCAACGCGCTCAAATTTACCGAGCAGGGCAGCGTGACGGTGCGCTTTACCCGCCCGGCGGCCGACGCGAAATTCCGGCGTGCCGGCTTTGAACTGAGCCGCGCGATCGCCGTGGAAGTGACCGATACCGGCATTGGCATTCCCGAGAACCAGCAGAAGGTTATTTTTGAGGCCTTCCAGCAGGCGGATTCCGGCGACCGTCGTCGCTTTGGCGGCACGGGCCTCGGGCTTTCCATCTCCCGCGAACTCGCCAACCTGCTGGGCGGCGAAATTCACGTCAGCAGCGAACCCGGCAAAGGCTCGATGTTTACCCTGTACTTGCCGGAAACGCTCTCCGGCGAGACCGAGGCCGACTCACTGCCAGAAACCCCCACAGCGCCCGCGCCGACCTTCACGCCCAGCGCACCGCGTGCGTCAGCGCCCGCCACCGAACCGCGCCAACGGCCCAAAGTCGATACGCCCCAAACGCCGCTCGACGACGACCACGGCAATATCCAGTCGCAAGACCGGGTGCTGCTGCTGATTGAAGACGACCTCCGTTTCGCCAAAATCCTGATCGAACACGTGCGCCAGCGCGGCTTCAAATGCCTGCACGCCACCACCGGCGAAGCGGGCGTTGAACTTGCCAGGGTCTATCGTCCCGACGGCGTGGTGCTCGATATCGAACTGCCTGCAATGGACGGCTGGGCGGTGCTGTCGGAACTCAAGCAAGACCTCTCACTGCGGCACATCCCCGTGCACATCGTGTCGGTGGAGCCGGCCAGCAAGAGCAATCTGGGCATCGGCGCCATTGGCCACACCGCCAAGCCCGTCGCCCACGAGCAAATCGACGAAGTGCTGAAGCGGCTGGAATCGGCCTCCGCCCACGCCGCCAAGCGCGTGCTTGTGATCGAAGACGAACCGCTGATGCGCGATGAAACCGTGCGCGTGATCGGCAATGGCAACGTGAAGGTGGATGCCGCCGGCACCGCCCGGGATGGCCTCGATCTGCTGGCGAAAACCAGCTACGACCTCGTCGTCATGGACCTTGGCCTGCCGGATATGTCGGGCGTCGAACTCCTGCAAACCTGGTCGCGCACGACGGCCAATCTGCCGCCAGTCATCATTCACACGGTGCGCGAACTGACCATCGACGAAGAAATCTTCCTGCGTCACTTCTCGGACTCGATCATCATCAAGGACGTGCGCTCGCAGGAACGCCTCATCGACGAAGTGGCCCTGTTCCTCCATCGCGTGGTGCAGGAGTTGCCGGAAGAAAAGCGTCAGGCGATTTTCCATCTGCGGCAGTCGGACGAGCCGCTACGCGGCAAGAAAGTGCTGATTGTCGAAGACGACATGCGCACCATGTTTGCGATGGCGCGAATGCTCGCTGGCCACGGGGTGAATCCCATCAAGGCCGAAAACGGCGAGCGCGCGCTGGCCATGCTCGCCGAGCATCCGGATACCGATCTGGTGCTGCTCGACATGATGATGCCGGTGATGGACGGCTACGAAGTGGCGCGGCGCCTGCGCGCTGATTCGGCATGGCAGCAGCTGCCGGTGATCGCGTTGACCGCCAAAGCCATGCGCGAAGACCGCCAGCGGTGTCTGGAAGCCGGTTGCACCGACTACTTGAGCAAACCCGTAGACCCCGATCGCCTCACCTCGCTGATGCGCGTCCTGATGTTCCGCTAGGCCCCAGCCTTTTCCGTGAGTAATCCCACTAAAGCGCCGGGCGTGCTGCAGATTGAGGTTGGCCTGTTGCTGGAAGCGCTTTACCAGCGCTACGGCTACGACTTTCGCGACTACGCGCGCGAAACCATCGAGCGCCGGCTGGAGCAATGTTGTAGCGATCTGGGCGTTGCCACCGTCTCCGAGTTGACCGGCCAACTGCTGCGGGACCCAGGGATCTTCTATCGCGTCATCGGCTACTTTTCGGTGAACGTCACCGCCCTCTTCCGCGACCCGCATTTCTATACCGCGCTCCGTACGCGCGTGGTGCCCATGCTCCGCACCTGGCCGCACGTCAAAATCTGGGATGCGGGCTGCGCGACGGGCGAAGAACTGTATTCGCTGGCGATTCTGCTGGCGGAAGGCGGCATGTCGAACCGCGCCAGAATCTATGCCACCGACTTAAGCGCCGCCGCGCTCGACACCGCCCGCGCCGGGATCTATCCGCTGGAAATCCTCGCGCAGGGCGGGCGCAACTACTTCGAGTTTGGCGGCGAATATTCCTTGTCCGATTACTTCATGGCGGGCCGCGAGGCGGGCGTGATGGATTCACGTCTGCGCCAGAACATTACCTTCGCCCGACACAATCTCGCGATGGATAAGTCCTTCGGGGAAATGCAGGTGGTGGTCTGCCGCAACGTGCTCATCTATTTCAACCGCGAATTGCAGGACGCCGTGCTGAACATGTTCTGGGAAAGCCTCGACCACGGCGGCTATCTGTGTCTCGGCAATAACGAGTCGATTTCGTTTACCTCGGTGGAAAAGCGCTTTGATGTGGTCGATGCCGCGGCGCGAATTTACAAGAAGCGGGTGATCCGATGAGCGCAAGAGACCCGCATCCCGCCCGTGGTCTGCCGGTGCTGGAAGAAGCCCTGATCCTGGCGGTCGACGACACGCCGGCGAATCTGGTGGCGCTGGAGCGGGTATTGGGCGGCATCGAGGCCCGCATCATCCGCGCCTACAGCGGGGAAGAGGCGCTCGCCCTGTGTTTGCGCCACCGATTTGCGCTGGCGATCCTCGACGTGCAAATGCCGGGCATGGACGGCTACGAACTGGCCGAAATCCTGTTGGGAGATCCGGCCACCAGCCGCACGCCGATCATCTTCATGACGGCGGCGTTTTTTGACGAACGGCATGTTTTCAAGGGCTATGTCACCGGCGCGGTGGACTACATCATCAAGCCCTACAACCCGGAGATGTTGCAGGCCAAAGTCCGGGTGTTCCTCGAACTGGCCCAGCAGCGCCAACAGCTCGAACACATGTTAATCGAGCGTAATCGGGCGCTCGACGCGAGCGAGAACCGCTTTGACGATCTGTTCGAACTCGCGCCGCAGGCGCTGCTCATGGGCCGCCCCGACGGCAGCATCCAGCATTCGAACCTCGCCGCCGCCGCGCTGTTTGGCTACTCGCAGGCGGGACTGAAAGCCTGTCAGCTCGGGGACCTGCTGCCGGATTTTCGCCTCAGCGCGGCAGGCTTGCCGGCCTCGACCCTGGACACCACCGGAGACTTGCAGACCTTGGACGAGGTGCCCACCTGGACCGCGCGCCGCCGCGATGGCAGTGCGCTCCGCGTGGAGCTCCGGGTGAGCCACGCGGAGATAGGCGGACAGGCCAGCACGCTCATCAGCGTGAGCGATGTCAGCGAACGCGTGCGTGCGTTCGAGGCCGTGCAGCGTTCGCTGCGGGAAAAGGAAGTCCTGTTAAAGGAAGTTCATCACCGGGTGAAGAACAATCTGCAGGTGGTCTCAAGCCTGCTTGGCCTGCAGTCGGCGAAGAGCACAGCAGAAGAGGTGCAGGTCATTCTGGAAGACTGCGTGGGGCGCGTGCGCTCGATGGCAATCGTGCACGAGCAGCTCTACGGCAGCGATTCGCTCTCGGAAATCAACCTCGGCGAATACGTGCGTAGCCTCGGCGACATTCTCTGTGGCACCTACGCGGCCGGCACCCGGCTCGTCGTCAACGCCGATCAAAATGTGAAAGTCTCGATCGAAGTCGCCACCCCTCTGGGGCTGTTGCTGAACGAAATTATTACCAATGCGCTGAAGCACGGCCTGCTACCCAGACACGCCGAGCGGCGGCGCCGCACGGGTCCGCATTGTGATCTGCTGATTGAAATCCGGGCTGGGGCAGAGTCGACCGACATCGTGGTCACTGACTCAGGGCCCGGTCTGATCGACACCGCCGTCCGGCAGAACTCCACCTCGATCGGCATGGAATTGATTCGCGGCCTGAGCCGCCAAATCGGGGCGGCCCTGAGCTTTCACAGCGAAGATGGTCTACAGGTGACGCTTAAGATGGCGCCTACGCGCGCGGGCTAGTGCCGTTCGTGCTCAGGCCTGAGCGATTGGCATCCTGAAGAAAAACGTCGTGGCGCCCTGTTCGCTGGTGACTTCCAGCCGCCCGTCGTGGGCGCGTGCAATTTCCGCCGCGATATAAAGCCCCAGGCCCAGTCCGTCGCGCCGCACGCCGGACTCGCCGCGAAAGAACGGCTTGAACAAGTCCTGGCGCTTGTCCTCCGGAATCGCCGCACCGAGATTGCTCACGGCAAGCTCAAACTCCCCTTCGTGCAGGCGTCCCACCACCCGCACCGGGCCGGCTTCATCGCCATGGCTCAGGGCGTTAGCGATCAGATTGGACAGCAGCTGGCCGAGGCGGCTGGTGTCGACCCGCAGCGGCGGCAGGGCTGAAATCGATTCCACAATTTGCCGCACCGGGTGCGCCACGCGGAATTCGGCCACCACCTGTTGCAGCGCCGCCTGCAGGGCAAACTCATCGCTATAAAGACAAGGAATTCCGCCGCCAAGCCGACCGCGCGCAAAATCCAGCACGTTGTCCACGATGCCCATCCCGCGCTGCGCGCTCCGATTCACCAGCTGCAGCATGTGGCGGCCTTCGCTGGAGCGGACGTGGTCATCCAGAATCGCCGTACCGGCACTGATGGCCGCCAGCGGTGAACGGAGGTCGTGCCCCAACACCGCGATGAATTGCTCCCGCAACTGGGACTTCTCGCGCTCGTCGCGCAGATCAGCTTCGGACGTCGCGAGCTTGCGCACGCCCTGCAGATGAAAGGCGATGAGCTGGGCCCACAGTTCAAAGGATTTGATGACTTCCGGTGTGCTGACCTTGTGCGGATGCGGGTCGATGGCGCACAGCGTGCCGAAGAACTCGCCGTCGGGTAGGCGCAAAGGCACCGAGATATAGCTTTGGAAGCCGTACATCGCCGGCGTGTGATGCGCGCAGAATGCCGGGTCTTCGCTGACATGATCGATAGTCACCAGCTTGCCCGAATCCCGGATTTCATCGCAGATAGTGGTCTGCACCACCAGCTCACCGCCCGGCTGCAGGCCGAAGCCAATTTTATCGAGCACACCGCAGGCCACCCAGCGGTCTTCGGTGACTCTCGCCACCGCAGCAAAGCCCATGCCGGTGAGTTCGCAGACCAGATTGAGGATGCTGGG
>CANFVX010000026.1 GCA_947450495.1 Gammaproteobacteria bacterium | reverse complement strand
TCCCGCCCGCAATCCAGTTCATGGAAGTCGCGCCCGAAAATTGGCTGGGCGTCGGTGGCCGTCTGGGCCGCGCGTTTGCCCAACTCGCCGAGCGGGTGCCGATGGTCTGTCATGGTTTGTTGCTGAATCTGGGCGGCCCCGACCCGATCGACGTTGATTTCCTCCGTCGGCTAAAGCCATTTCTGGCGCAGCATCGCATTCGCTGCTACAGCGACCATCTTTCCTTCTGCGGTGATCGCGGTCTGCTGTACGAACTGCTCCCCATGCCCTTCACCGCTGAAGCGGTGAGGCATGTGGCGGCGCGAATTCGCCTGGTTCAGGACGTGCTGGAGCAGCGCATAGCCATCGAAAACGCCTCCTACTACTGCACCTTGGCGGAGGACCTGTCCGAAATTGAGTTTATCAACGCGGTATTGGCAGAGGCAGATTGCGGTCTCCTGCTAGATCTGAACAACGTCTATGTGAACAGCCAGAATCATGGCTATGACCCCGTCAGGTTTCTGGAAGCACTTCCCGCCGGGCGCATCACTTATGCCCATATCGCCGGACATTGCGTGGCTGACGAGGGGCTCATCATCGACACCCACGGCGCACCGGTGGTGGACCCCGTATGGCAACTGCTCGGGCACGCGTTTAACAGGTTTGGTGTCTTTCCCACATTGCTCGAGCGCGACGAAAACATTCCGGCGTTGCCGGAAGTCCTGAGTGAGATTGCGATAATTGCGGCGCTTCAACTAGGGCATGGCCACCGCGCTCCACAAGGCCATCGACGTGTCTGAGCCGCGCTTTTTCGAATTACAGCGGGCGCTCACGGACCATCTCCGCAATCCCGCTCAGGTCGCGCCACCGCCGCTCCCTGAAGCGCGCCTGGCGGTCTACCGTGATGCTGTTTTTCTGAATATTGAACGTTTCATGCGAGATAACTTTCCGCGTTTGGCGGCGGTGCTGCCGGCCGCGAGCTGGCAGGGGCTCATGCGTGATTACATCGTTCGCCACGCCGCCC
The DNA here is from genome assembly GCA_947450495.1 of Gammaproteobacteria bacterium. Classification (GTDB taxonomy): domain Bacteria; phylum Pseudomonadota; class Gammaproteobacteria. Next base: position 18,465 of record CANFVX010000026.1, on the reverse strand, counting down.
GGACGCCCTTGTTTGTGGAGCTGCTCTCGGAGTTTCTCACTTATCTGGAACATGAACGGCAGGCGTCTGCGGACCCGCTCTGGTTACAAGAACTGGCGCATTTCGACTGGCTCGAAAACGCGCTGGCCAGCGACGCGCGCGAATTTGAAAACGGGGCCGCGACCCTGTCCCCACCGCTGATGACTCACGCGTTGGCAGTCAATCCGGTGCATCAACTCGTGCGTTATGTCTTTCCCGTTCACGCGCTCAGTGTCGAGTACTTACCCGCCGAGCCCCCACCGAATCCCACGCTTTTGCTGGCCTTTCGGGCGCCTTCCGATGATGTCGCGGTGCTCGATCTGAACGATGCTGCTGCCGAGTTATTTGTGGCGATCCGCGAAGGCCTCGCGCCAAACGAGGCGCTTGGCGCGATTGCCGAAGCCATCGGGCATCGCGCACCGGCGCAACTCATGGCCTTCGGTGAGCAAATGATTCGGCGCTGGTATGAACTTGGGCTCGTTCTTGGCGTCAGACCGGATGGCCAGACCCATCCAATGCTGGACTGAGTCAGGATAGCCGGTTTCCAAAGTGCTCCACCGAGGCGTATCGCTGTGGCATGATCCGGATCACCTCTCGCATGGCACTCGGCCAGACGAGGGGCCGACGCCGGTCGCGGGCCGGGGCAGCTTCTTCGAACACACCCCAAGGCACAGATGTCGGAATCCAATTTCATCCTAAATGAGCGTCCCGCCTTCACCGTTGAAGGCTACTTGCCGCAGAAACTCCAGCTGCTCCGGCGGCCGGTTGTGCGCCTGATTGACGGACTGCTCGGACTGAGTGAACTCACCAGCCGGTATCGTCGTTTGCCGCAGGCGAACGATGTGCCGGAATTCGTGCGACTCGCCTTGCGCGAACTCGCGATTAGCCCTGAATTTGAGGCAGAGCATCTCGAGCGGATCCCGAAGACCGGACCTTGTGTCGTGGTTGCCAACCATCCGCACGGCGGACCCGATGGACTGCTACTGATGGATTTGCTGCTGCGAGTGCGCCCCGATGTGCGCTTCGTTGCCAATCACTTTCTCGCCGGCTTCATGGAATTGCGCTCCTTGCTCTTGCAGGTCGATCCTTTCGGGGGCGGCCGGGCTGCGCGCTACAACATTGCCGCCGTGCGGGCCGCCCGCAAATGGCTGGAGCAGGGCGGGATGATCGTGATGTTCCCCGGTGGGGAAGTCTCAAGCCTTAAGCTCAGCACCGGTCAGGTAACCGATCCGGAATGGACCTCAGGTGCGGCCCGCCTCTTGCGACAGACCGGCGCGCCGGCGCTGCCGATCTACATCGAGGGCCGCAACAGCACGCTGTTCCAGATCGGCGGTTTGCTCAATCCCCGTTTGCGTACTGCACTGTTAGTGCGCGAACTATTGAAGCCGAGGACCGTGCGTCTGCGCATTGGCCGGCCGTTGGCCCCCTCGGTGCTGACTGAACTGGGCGATGACGAAGTCTCCGCGCAGTATCTTCAATACAAAACCTACCTGCTGCGGGTGGCCGATCGGTCCGGCCGTAGTCAGGAGCCCGCGAAGCCCAAACCGAAAACCCGCTTGCTGCCGATCGCGGCGGCACCGTCAGAAGAGACGCTGGCACGTGAAGTCAGCGGGCTGAGCGCCGAGCAGCTCTTGCATGCGCACGGTTCGCTCGAAATCTGGTATTTCACCGGCCGCGAATGCCCCAATTTGCTTAACGAGATAGGCCGTCTGCGTGAACTCACGTTCCGCCGGATTGGTGAGGGCACCGGCAAGGCCTGTGACCTCGATGAGTACGACGACTACTACCAGCACATGTTTCTCTGGGACAAAAAGACCCTGCAGGTCATCGGCGCCTACCGGATGGGCCCCAGCGATCTCATTCTGCCCAAGCGCGGTCCGCGCGGGCTGTACACCCATTCCTTGTTCCGGATGTCGGGCAAACTGCTCGAGAAACTGAGTTGCGGCGTCGAGATGGGCCGGTCCTTTGTGCGTATCGAACAGCAGCGCAGTTTCACCGCGCTGCTGATGCTCTGGCGCGGCATCGGCGTGTACGTGGTGCGCAATCCGCGGTACCGCTACCTGTTTGGCCCGGTGAGCATCAGTAACGACTACCATCCGCTGTCCCAGCAAATTCTGGTCGCCATGCTCAAGCGTCATAAATTTGATGCCGAACACGCGGGTGAAGTGCGCCCACGCCGCCCGTTCCGGGTGCGTGAGCACGAACTCCCGGTCTTTGATTCGATGGAAGACCCCGACTCACGAGTGCTGGCTGATTTGCTTGGCACGCTGGAGGAAGATGAGAAGGGCGTGCCCGTGCTGTTACGCCAATACCTCAAGCTCGGCGGCCGCATTCTCGGCTTCAACGTCGATCCCTCCTTCAATAACGTCATTGATGGCCTGTTGGTAGTAGACCTCCTGCAGACTGAGCCGCCGATTCTCGCCAAGTACTTCGGCGACGCCGGCACTGAGGCATTCCGGGCTTTCCACGGCAAAGGAATGCGCATTGAGAGTGCAGCCTGAACCTTTCTTGCACCCTCTCTGACTCTTTGTTGCACTGCCCTTTCCTGTCTTAGACCCCTGCTGTAGAGTCAGAAGCATCTCCATTGCTGGCGTGATGCGCCCCGAGATTTGCTATGCGAAAAATCCGAAAACTTCTGGTTGCCAATCGCGGTGAAATCGCGATTCGCGTGATGCGTGCCGCGGCCGAACTCGATATCGAATCGGTCGCCATCTACTCGCAGGAAGACCGTTTCTCGCTCCACCGCTTCAAGGTGGATGAGGCTTATCTGGTCGGCAAAGGCAAAACGCCGGTTCAGGCCTATCTGGATGGCGACGACATCATCCGCATTGCGCTCGAAGCGGGGGTCGACGCAATCCATCCCGGTTATGGCTTTCTCTCCGAACGTCCCGAATTCGCCGACGCCTGCGCTGAGGCCGGGATTATTTTCGTAGGCCCCCCGGCCGACGTCATGCGCACGCTGGGCAACAAGGTGGCCGCCCGCAAGCTGGCCGAACGCTGTGGCGTGCCGGTCATGCCGGCCACCGGGCCCTTGCCCGAGGCGCCCGAGGAAATCACCCGCCTCGCCGAAGACATTGGCTATCCCTTGATGCTGAAAGCCTCATGGGGCGGCGGCGGTCGTGGCATGCGCGTAATCGAAGACGCGACAAGCTTGCTTGAACTCGTGGCCCTTGGTCGTCGCGAAGCCGAGCAGGCTTTTGGTAATGGCGAGGTCTATCTCGAAAAACTGATTCGCCGTGCCCGGCACGTTGAAGTGCAGATTGTGGGCGACCTCCACGGCAACATCGTGCATTTGTTCGACCGCGACTGCACCGTGCAGCGGCGCAACCAGAAAGTGGTCGAGCGCGCGCCGTCGATGTTTTTGGACGACGACGCCCGCGCGGCGGTATGTAATTCAGCGGTGACCTTGTGCCGGGCGGCTGGCTATCAGAACGCTGGCACGGTGGAGTTTCTGCAAAACGCAGATACAGGCGACGTCTACTTCATCGAGGTCAATCCACGCATTCAGGTGGAGCATACGGTCACCGAAGAACTGACCGGCATCGATATCGTCAAGGCGCAGTTAAGAATCGCGCAGGGTGGCCACATCGGGCAGGACGACAGCGGGGTGCCGCTGCAGGAAAATATCCAGCGCCACGGCTACAGCATGCAGTGCCGGATCACCACCGAAGATCCGGAAAACAATTTCATTCCTGACTACGGCACCATCACCGCCTATCGTAGCCCGGCGGGTTTTGGCATTCGGCTTGATGCCGGCACGGCCTATACCGGCGCCCAGATCACGCGCTATTACGACTCGATGTTGGTGAAAGTGACCGCCTGGGGCTCCACCCCGGACGAGACCACCGCCCGCATGCTGCGAGCCTTGCGTGAGTTCCGCGTGCGCGGCGTGGTCACCAACCTGCGCTTCCTTGAACAGCTGCTGCTGCACCCGGATTTCACTTCCGCCCGCTATTGCACCACCTTCATCGATACCACGCCGGAGCTTTTCGACTTCGAGCATCGGCAGGACTACGGCACCCCGCTGCTGCGCTACCTCGGCGATGTCATTGTGAACGGTAACGAGGCGGTCAAAGGCCGACCCCGTCCGCAGGTGTTTGCCACGCCGGAGCCGCCGGAAGTCTCTCGCGCGGTGCCACCTGCCGGCACGCGCCAGTTACTGGAAGCTATCGGCCCCACCAAGTTTGCCGAGTGGATGCTCTCCGAGCGGCGCGCGCTGGTAACCGACACGACCTTCCGCGACGCGCATCAGTCTTTGCTGGCCACTCGCATGCGGAGTTTCGACATGCTGGCGGTCGCCCCCGCCTATGCGCGGATGCTGCCCACGCTGTTTTCTGCGGAGTGCTGGGGCGGCGCGACCTTTGATGTCGCCATGCGCTTCCTCAAGGAATGCCCGTGGCAGCGCCTGCGCGGGATGCGCCAGCGTCTGCCCAATGTGCTCCTGCAAATGCTGCTGCGGGCCTCGAACGCTGTGGGTTACACCAACTATCCAGACAACGTCGTCGACTTCTTCGTGCGGCAGGCGGCGGCCGAAGGGGTAGATGTGTTCCGCATCTTCGACTCTCTCAACTGGGTCGAGAATATGCGGGTGGCGATTGATTCCGTGGTCGCTACCGGCAAGCTCGCCGAAGCTGCCATTTGCTACACCGGCAATCTGAGTGACCCGCATTGCACGAAGTACGACCTGAAGTACTACGTCAAACTGGCCAAGGAACTCGAGCGCGCCGGCGCGCACATCATTGGCATCAAGGATATGGCCGGCTTGTGCCGGCCCGCCGCCGCCCGCGAACTGGTGCGTGCGCTGAAGCAGGAAATCGCGCTGCCCATCCATTTCCACACGCATGACACCAGCGGCATTGCGGCGGCCAGCATTCTGGCGGCGGTCGATGCGGGGGTAGACGCTTTCGATGCCGCGATGGACTCGATGAGCGGTCTTACCTCGCAACCCAACCTCGGCTCGATTGTGGAGGCCTTGCGTCACAGCGAACGGGATACCGGCCTCGATCCGGACGCGATCCGCGAGCTCTCCAGCTATTGGGAGCAGGTGCGAGCGCTCTATGTGCCGTTTGAGAGCGATATTCGGGCCGGTGCCTCCGAGGTGTATGTGCACGGCATGCCCGGCGGCCAGTACACCAATTTGCGCGAGCAGGCGCTGTCGCTGGGTATTTCTGCTTCGCGTTGGCCGCAGGTGGCTCGCGCCTATGCCGATGTGAACGACATGTTTGGCGACATCGTAAAGGTCACGCCGAGTTCCAAAGTAGTCGGCGATATGGCGCTGATGATGGTGACCAGCGGCTTGACGCGCGAAGACGTGGAAAGCCCAAGCGTTGATGTGGCGTTTCCAGAATCCGTGGTGTCGTTCTTCAAAGGCGATCTGGGCCAGCCTTACGGCGGCTTCCCGCCGGCCTTGCAGGACAAGATTCTGGCCGGCCAGGCCCCGCTGGCAGGGCGCCCCGGTGCGGTCTTGCCGGCAGTCGATCTCGCCAATGAGCGTCAGCAACTGGAGGTTCGGATCGATCGACCGGTCAGCGACGCTGAGCTTGCTTCGTATCTCATGTATCCCAAAGTGTTCACCGATTACGCGCAAACCCAGCGCGAGTACGGTGATCTCACCGGCTTACCCACCGCCGCCTTTTTCTACGGCATGCTGGCCGGGCAGGAACTTAATGTGGAACTAGGCCGGGGTAGCGGTCAGGTGGTGCGCTATCTGGGCACCAGCGATGTGCACGATGACAACCATCGCACCGTGTTTTTCGAGTTGAACGGCCAGCCGCGCGCGATCAAGGTAGGCGACGGATCCAAAGTGCAGGCCCGCGCGCCGCAACCGAAAGCCGAACGCGATAACCCGCGTCATCTCGGCGCGCCGATGCCCGGCGTGATTACGCAGATTGCGGTGAAAGTGGGAGATCGCGTCAGCCGCGGCGACTCCCTGATGACGCTGGAAGCGATGAAAATGCAAACCGCGATCCGCGCCGAAATCGACGGCACCATCAGTGCGCTGTCGGTGTCGATTGGTCAGCAGGTGGATGCCAAAGATTTGCTGGCGGAGATCAATCCCGGCTAGCTATCAGGCGTGCAGAATCGCGCGGAGTTTCTCCAGTTCATCGCCGGCTTCGCGCACGATGAGCAAACGTCCGGAGGCGGTGAAGGCATCCAGCGGCAGGGCACGGAGCACCGGTGCGTCATCGTCGGGCAGGGGTTCTGCCCAAGCCAGGTGATGATCAGGGTCGTGCCAGTGCGCGAGCTGCAGGATTTCGGTCATGCCGTAAGGCGATTCTGCCGGCCGGAACCACTGCTCAGCCGCGCATGAGGCGCGAACCATCTCCTCGGGCAAGCGCCACGCCCGCAAGACCATCGCGGACACCTCGTAGCGAAGGTCGTGTAACACCGTGTTCAGCGTGACTTCCGAGCGGAACAGGCCGGGAAAGGCGTCTAACTGCGAGACCAGCGCCATCACGCCAATATCGTGCAAGAGGCCAGTCAGCAGGGCTTGTTCTGCATTCACCTTAGTCATGCGCCGCGCCAGCACGAAGCAGAGCGAAGCGATATTGGCGCTGTGCGACCAGGCGGCGCGCATCAGCGTGGTACAGCGCGGGTCCTTGGTTTTGAACAGATTCTTCACCACATGGGCCATGATGAAATCGCGGGTGGGATTGATGCCCATGCGGGTGACCGCCGACCGCACGTCGCTGATCGGAGTGCTACCGCCATAGCCCGCGCTGTTCGCCACCCGGATGCAATAACTCGCAAGGGCCGGGTCGGTGAGAATGATATTGGCCACATCTTCGGCGCCCTTGCTCGGGTCTGAGGCGGCGGTGCGAATGCGGAGCGCGACATCCGGCAAGGTGGGAAGCACCAGCGTTTCGTCGCGGAGTGCCTGATAGACCGCAAAGAGGAGTTCGTTATCGAGTTCGTCCTCACCCACCGCGGCCTCTTTGACCTGGATCCCACCTTTCGGCTTGCGCTGGGATTGCAGCAAGCTGGCCGGAAAGCGAACGAAGCGGATCGGGCTGACCGCCGTCGCCTGAACGCGTGCCTTCGGGTGCGGCGACAGCGGGTGGAGGGCTTCGAGCGTACCGGCGCTAATCTGAAAGCTCTCGCTCTGTGCATCGAGCACGCGGAGCTCGCCCTCAAGCAGATAGAACAGCCAGTCGTCATCCGGCCCGCAACGGAACAGTTCGCGCGCCGGATCGCGGGTTTCGATATCCGCGTGGCGAGTGAGATTGTCGAATTCTGCATCGCCCAGATGGCGCAAAGGCAGCAGCCCGCGCAGGCGGGTCAGGTCGGAGAGTCGTCGTTCGCTAATCATGACGTGAGCTTAGCGTAAGGCGCGGTCGCCGACGTAGGGGTTGGTCTTGCGTTCTTGCCCGAAAGTTGACGTTGGGCCATGCCCGGGAACAAACGTGACCTCATTCCCGAGCGGCCACAGGCGTTCGGTGATCGAGCGGATCAGGGTGGCGTGATCGCCGCGCGGAAAGTCGGTGCGGCCGACCGAACCCTGAAACAAGACATCGCCGACGAAAGCGACCTGACTCTGTGATTCAAAAAACACGACGTGTCCGGGGGTATGTCCCGGGCAATGCACCACGTTCAAGCTGAGATTGCCAACCGTCACGGTGTCGCCGTGCTCCAACCAGCGGTCGGGGACGAACGCTTCGGCCGGCGGAAAACCATAGCGCGCGCCTTGTTCGGGCAGAAGATCGATCCAGAACTGGTCTTCCCGTTGCGGTCCTTCAATGGGGATTCCCAGCTCGCGCGCCAGTTGTGCTGTCGCGCCGGCATGATCGATGTGCGCATGGGTGATGAGTAATTTCTCTATCGTCACACCTGCTTTTTGCGCTTGGGCGAGGACCCGCCCGGTGTCGCCGCCGGGGTCCACGATCGCGCCTCTCAGGGTCTCGGGACACCACAAGAGCGAACAGTTCTGCTGGAACATCGTGACGGGGGTAATCAGGACCTGCATGACCATGACGACAGATTACTGAAGTAGCCGGAGTGTAGCGGAAAACCCGCGACGCGCTCCACGCGATTGGGACGAAATGCACAAGCAGGCCGGGTGAAACACCATATGGACGACCGGACTTTTATTGTTAGAGCAGAACGCTCATTCGAATGCCGTCAGGCGATTTCCCAACCCTGGAATCCGGATGCGGTCGTCACCGGGACCAGCTTTGATCAGATTGTCGGTCTAACGCGTAGCCGAATACGGTTGGTTCGGCTGTTACCCGGCACGGTGGATTCGCTTTACCATTCCCAGCATTGCGAAGAAGAGTGGCTGTTTATCCTGCAAGGGCAAGGGGTGCTCGAAATCGCAGATGAGGAACATCTGTTGGGCCCGGGCGATTTTGCCGGGTTTTCGGCCCCCACCTCGCCGCACCAGTTGCGCAACCCTTTTAGTCGCAGTCTGGTGTGTCTGATGGGCGGTAACCGGGAACTGGTCGATGCCGTCGAATTTCCCCGCGAGGGGAAACGGCTTTTACGCAGAGGGCAACAGCTGGAACTCTACGATGTTGCCGACGCCGAGGAGACCGCGCCAGCGGCACTCAACGAACAGCTAACCCGGCCGCGCCACCGCTGAGCGCATTTTATTTACCGACACCACGGAGACCGCACGATGAGTATCGAAGTAGGCCAAGCAGCCCCAGCGTTCACGCTGACCGACGCCAATGGCAAGAAAGTGTCCCTTAAGGATTTCAAGGGCAAAGACCTTGTTGTGTACTTCTATCCCAAGGACGACACCCCGGGCTGCACCAAGGAGGCCTGCGGTTTCCGCGACCACTGGGCGGCGCTCGAAGCGCGCGGGGTGGTCGTGATCGGCGTCTCCCCGGACGACGCCGCGTCACACACCAAGTTCATCAGCAAATATCAATTACCTTTCACGCTGCTGAGCGATCCCGACCGCAGCATGATGACGACCTACGGCGCCTACGGTGAAAAGATGATGTATGGCCGCAAGACCATGGGGGTGATTCGCTCCACCGTCTGGATCGACCCGACGGGCAAAGTGAAGAAGCATTGGGCGCGGGTGGCCAAGGCTGAGACGCATCCGGAAGCGGTACTCGCGGCCCTGTCTGAAAGCTGAGAACCCCCTTCGCGCCGGAGTTCCCCTCAGCTTTGGGCGGTGGGAAATGCCGGCGCGTCTTCCAGCGCTGGTGCGTAGCGAACCAGTCGATTACGCCCTTGGCGTTTCGCCAGATAGAGCGCGCGATCGGCCCGATGCATGAGGTCGCACGGCAAGACCTGGGCGCCAAAGCTGTCCCAGCCAATGCTGACGGTCACTTGACCCACCATCGGGAATGAATATTCACTCACTCGCTGCCGAAACCGTTCAAGTGCGTGTAACGCGCCGGCGCTGTCGGTGTTGTTGAGGATGATCACGAATTCTTCGCCGCCATAACGAAAGAGCAGGTCTTCGGTGCGAAAACTCTCGCGCAGCAAGCGCGAGAAATGCAGCAAGACCTCGTCACCCTGCGGATGGCCGAAGTTATCGTTGATGCGCTTGAAATGGTCGATGTCGGCGACCGCCAGCCAGGGGGAGCTATCCACCCGCGCGCGATGCGGATTGCGCTGGCAACGCTCGAGCAGTTGCTCGAAGCGGTAGTCAAAAGATTGGCGATTGAGGAGGTCTGTTAGCGGATCGCGTTCAAAGCGGTCCATCAGGTTGAGCAGATGCGCGAAGATGGTCACGACCCGGTTCACGCCACCCAGAAGTGCAGGATCGAAGTGGCCCTTGGCCACCAGAAATCGGTTCATACCTGCCAGTTCGCCGAGGCAGAACACCTGTACTCCGCTCGCGTGCATTGGGGCCGGTAAGGAAACCTCTGTTCGCGAAAAAACCAGCGCTTCGGGCAACCAGTCGAAGCTTTCCAGCTCCTGCCCATTGACCATCCGCCGCAGCGACCACTTGCGGCTGTGACCCGAAAGCGTGTTCTCGGTGACATCGAAGGCTTCGACCAGTTCGACTTCTGCACTCCCAAGCATCACGCCAACGGCGGCGACAGTCGCCTCGCACAGGCTCTGGAAATCGGCCTGACGCGTCAGCTGAGCAATAGCGCTGAATTCGTCCATCGCGACCCCGAGAGCACCCTGTTGAAAAATCGCGGGCATTGTGGCGGGTGTGGTGGCGTTTCGGCTAGCGAAAATCCACAAAAAATAGCCGCAGGGCTTGCCAATTGGGCTATTTCAGACGAGTTTGACGAGCCCTCTATCCCTAACCGCTGTCCCGATGGCTTAGCGTTGTGCACGTTGTCCTGAAATATCTTCTCCAGCTGCGACTGGTACTGCTCGCGGCCGAGTTGCTGGGTTTGCTGGCGGTCGCCCTGATCTTTGAGATTGAAGTGACCTGGCCGATGGCGCTGGGCGTGTTGGGCACCATGACGCTTTACAGCGCGTGGTCGTGGCGCCGCTGGCGGGGCATTCAGGATGTGCCAGCGGCCGAATTCGTGCGCCAGACGGTCGCCGATCTCGTGGCGCTCACCGTGCTGCTGTACGACACCGGCGGGCCGGTGAATCCCTTCATTTCGCTCTTCATTCTGCCCATTGTGTTCGCGGCTGCTACTTTGCCCCTGCGCGCCACCACCGCCATCGCGTTGTTGGCGGCGGGCAGCTACACGCTGCTGATGTTTTTCTATCAGCCCATCGTGACGCACTCCCATCAACTTCACGGCCACGATTTGCACCTGTGGGGCATGTGGTACGGCTTTTTGGTGAGTGCCGCCTGTGTGGCGATGTTTGTCGCCCGCATTGCGCGCAGTCTGCGGCAGCGTGACTTCGCGCTAGCGGCCGCGCGCGAGCAGATGCTGGAGGCCGAGCGCGCGATCGCGTTGGGCACCCTGGCCGCCGGCACCGCGCACGAACTGGGCACGCCGCTGGCCAGCATCGCCATTCTGGCGGCAGATTTGGAGCTCGATCTGGCGAATCATCCCGCACCGCGCGCGGCGGTCGCCACGCTGCGCACGCAGGTCGCGCGCTGCAAAGACATCCTGACCGGGATGACGGCGGATGCGGGCGGCTTGCCAGCGCAAAGCGGTGGACCTGTCGCGGTAGACAAGTTTCTGAACGACTTGCTGCAGGACTGGCAACAGGCGCGCAGCGCAATCACGGTCGAGATTCAAATGGAGGCGGCCGCCGCGCCCGTACTGATCGTCGCCGACCGGACGCTGCGTCAGGCCTTGCTGAATATTCTCAATAACGCCGCCGATGCCTGTCAGCAGCGGGTGGCGGTGAAAAGTCGCTGGGATCGTGAGGAATTACAGCTTGAAATCATCGATGACGGCCCGGGCGTGCTGGAGGGCTTGCGCGAGAAACTCGGTCGCGAAGTGGTAAGCAGCAAGGGCGAGCAAGGTCTCGGTCTTGGGCTTTATCTCGCCCATAGCGTGCTACGGCGCCTGGGGGGAACCGTCGTGTTTGGGCCGCCGGGGACTGTTGGCACGGTGGTCGAAATCAGGCTGCCCTTAAGCTCATTGCTGACCTAGCGAGAGGCGCATGCACACCGTCTTATTGATCGATGACGACCCCACGCTGTGCGCGGTGATGGGCAATGCTTTCGGGCGGCGCGGCTATCGCGCGCTGCTCGCCCATGATGCGGAGGAAGCGATGGCGTTGGTTGAAGACCCCGAGGTAAACCTTGCGGTGCTTGATTTACGCCTCGCCGAGCACAGTGGCCTGCGTTTGATTACCCCTTTGCTGAGTTGCAAACCGCAGCTTCGAATTGTGGTGCTGACCGGCTACGCCAGCATTGCGACTGCGGTAGACGCCATCAAACTGGGCGCCTGTCATTACCTCACCAAGCCGGCAGAGGTGGATGACATCATTGCCGCCTTCGGCGAGGCAATGGCGATGCCCGATAGCGACGCGCCCAGTAAACCCACCTCGCTTGAGCGCGCTGAATGGGAATACATTCAAGCCACGCTGCAGGCCTGCGAGGGCAATGTCTCGGCTGCCGCCAAACGGCTGGGCCTGCATCGCCGTACCCTCCAGCGAAAATTGCAAAAGCGGCCTTCGGGTCTTGATTAAGGAACTCCCCACGATGTTTGAACAATGGCCCGATGCGCCGGGCGTGCACGATTTGCGCGTGAGCGACCCCTCGGGCGAGGCAGGGCTGGTCAGTCTGAGTCTTCCCGTGAAGGCGACTAAGGACGTACCGCTCGTGCTGGTGCTGCATTACGGCGGCGAACCGCAGGGCTTTTATGGCCGCCCTTTGCTGGAAATGTTGGTGGGTCCCGCCTGGGCTGAACTCGGCGCGGTGATGATTGCGCCAGTGGCGGCCGGCGGAGACTGGACCACGCCGCGCAATCGCGCGTTCGCGCTGGCCGCGATGCAAGCGGCCGAACAGCACTATCAGACCGATCCCGCACAGCGTGTGTTGGTCGGCTACAGCATGGGCGCTATTGGGGTGTGGCATTTTCTGGGAGGAAACGCCCCGGATTTTGCCGCCGCCGTCGCGATCGCCGGGCCGGCTCCCGAACTGGATTTGGTGACCACCGTGCCGGTGACGGCGCTCAACTCGGGCGGCGATCGACTCTTCGCCTTGGCTTCGACTGCGAGCGCGGTCACCGACCTCGCGGGTCGCGGCTTGCCGGTTCGGCTAAGCAGCATTGAGGGCGTCGAGCATTTCAATGTGGCGGGTTTCAGGGGCGGACTGGAACGCTTGTTACCCTGGTTGCGCGAGCAGTTGTCTTGCTAGTTCGGACACCGCGCCATGTCTGTGAAAAGTCTGCAAAACCGCGGCTTCCCGATGGGGGAGAATTTTCTTGCAATCGATTTTCAACCGTGTACATTGCCGCCTCCGCACCAGCCTGGGGGCTTTGTGAGTTGTTCCTTTAAGGACACATTGGTTTTGTCGAGGAGAGCCCTCAAGGTCTAGCGCCATCGTTTTCCACGGTGCGCCTGACCCCGAGGCGCGCTTCTCGTAGTTGTTGTCATTAGCACTTCACTGCGAGGGTTTCTGGAGAGATGGATCAACTGACGCCGAATCGGGGTACGAGCCCCCTTCTGCCTGCTGCGGGAACCTCCCGCACCCCCCCTGAAAACGCGCCCGTCCGGGCCTGCACGGAGTAACGCCTGTGCCGCAACGTATTCAGGAAACACTCTACGGAGATGACGTCTTCCAAGGCTTCACGGCCGAGGAACATCTCTTTCAGGGTCAAACACCGTTTCAGAAGGTCGACATCTACAGCTCCAAACGCTGGGGCAAGGTGCTCGTACTGGACGGCATTTTTCAAACTACCGAGCGTGACGAATTCGTCTATCACGAGATGCTGACGCATGTGCCGATGTTCGGCTGCGCCAATCCGCGTCGCGTGATGATCGTGGGCGGTGGCGACGGCGGCATCCTGCGCGAAGTGCTCAAGCACGACATCGAGCACGTGGATATGGTCGAGATCGACCGCACGGTGGTGGAGTACTGCGTGGAGCAGATGCCCACGCTGAACAACGCCGGTGCCATCTACAAAGACCCTCGGGCCAGTCTCGTGATCGAAGATGCTTTCGAGTTCATGAAGCGCGAGAAGAAAACCTACGACGTCATCCTCGTCGATTCGACCGACCCCATCGGGCCGGCCGAGGTGCTGTTCTCGCACACCTTCTACGACCTCTGCCGCAAGGCGCTTAATCCCGGGGGCGTCATCGCCCTGCAGGGTGGCGTGCCGTTTCTGCAGCCGGACGAAGCGCCGGGTGTGATGAAACTGCTGCGCGGCCTGGGGCTCAAATCCCGCGTCTATCTCGCGGCGGTCCCAACCTACTACGGCAGCAGCATGTCGCTTGGCTATGCCAGCGACGATCTCGCCGCGATGACGCCGGATCTGGAAAACATACGCGTGCGATTTGCGCGTTCGGGGGTGGAAACCCGTCACTACACGCCGGAGCTGCATGTGGCTAGCTTCGCGTTGCCACGTTGGCTTGAAGACACTACCGGGGGGTTGGCATGAACAACGAACAGCTGGACCACTTCAAATTCGGCGACGACGGCGAGCGCTATGCGGGCGACCATCTGCTGATCGAATTCTGGGGCGCGAAGCGTCTCCATGAACCCGAATATATCTGTCAGGCACTGGAAGACGGTGCCCGCCACGCGGGCGCCACGATTCTGCATTCCCACTATCACCATTTCGGTGAGGGGTCGGGCGTGAGTGGCGTGACGGTGTTGGCCGAAAGCCACATCAGCATCCATACCTGGCCCGAAGTCGGCTACGCCGCCATCGACGTCTTCATGTGTGGTGACGCCCGCCCGATGGATTGCCTCGAGTTGCTCCAAGACCGCTTCAACCCGGATACGGTCTCGGCCGAGAGCTTCCGGCGCGGTCGCTTGTTGCCGCAGGTGCGCGCTCACCGCGTCGCCTGATCTGCGCGGGGAGCGGCGTGTCACGCCGGTCCCCGCTTCTCTGATCCCAATCAGAATTCCCCGCCGCCGTGCGTGGCAGGCTGTCCCCTCATGTTTGAGAAGGGGCTGACCGATGATTTTGCCCAGTCATCACGACGACCGACGCTGGCTACGCGAACTTCACGCCGAAGTGGCGCGCTTGCGCGAGTCTGGCGTGGTCATTCCGCCCACGCTGGCTTCCTTGCTGGCAGAAGTCGAATCCGCCAGCGCCACGCCCCCTACCGCAATTCCTGAAGTGCTCGAGCAGATGCAGCGCGATCTCGCTGAGTTTGAAGTCTCCCATCCCCGACTGACCAACATCGCCAACGATATCTTGCTAAGCCTGTCAGGCATGGGGATCTGAAAAACAAACGGGCCCCGCAGGGCCCGTTCATCATCACTTGAGCGGATTCGCTCAGGCTGCGGCCGAAGCCTTCTTCGGCGGCGATTCTGCCGACCAGGTGCGAAGCACCGGCGCCACTTCCGCGGCGAACAGCTTCATGCTGCGCTCAACCACATCCATCGGAGTGCCGGCGAAACGGAAGCAGGCCAGCACGCCATACGGACCGAAGTAATCCCAGCGCTCTTCAAACTTGCGCAACATCTGGTCCGGCGTGCCCCAAATCTGTTGTTCCACATAGGCCTTGGCGATGTTTTCCTTGCCGGCGGCTTTCATCATGTCCACGGCGTCGCCGTAGGCTTTGTAGCCTTTGGCGTCCTTGTAATGGTCGCCCAGCATTTCGTAGTGGTGGAGCACCGAGGCGCAGTAGCCGGCGACATGTTTCTCGGCGTTTTCGCGCGCGCGCTTGGCGTCGTGGTCGCAAATGGTCATTTCGGTGAGGAGCGGCGGGCGCGGCGCATAGCCGTGCAGCTTCTGGAACAGCGCCGCGTAGTCGTCTAGTTCCTGCTTCTGCTTGTCCGGCGCCTTGTAGTTGAAGGCCATCATCTGCACGCCGAGTTTGGCGGCCTGCTCGGCGGAGTCGGGGCTCATGGCCACCTGCGTCACGCGGGTCTTGCGCCAGTCGTTCGAGAGCGGTTCCGGCCGCAACGGCGCTTCCGGTTGCTTGTAGAACTTGCCGTTGAGGGTGGGGAAAGTGCCGGTTTCCAGCGCCGCGATGATCGCCGGCGAGGCTTCGTCAAAGCGATCGCGCGACTCGTCCATCGAAATGCCGAAGCGGTCGAATTCGCGGCGGGACAGTCCACGGCCGATGCCGAGGATGGCGCGGCCGCCGGAGAGCTGGTCGAGTAGCGCCGCCTTCTCGGCAATCCGCAGCGGCTGGTCGTTCCAGGGGATGATGCAAGAACCGGTGGCCAGCTTGATGCGCTGGGTCTTGCCCGCGAGGTGGGCGAGGTAGACGAAGTTATCCGGGCAGAAGGAGTAATCCTCAAAGTGATGCTCAACCACCCACAGATGGTCGAAGTTGAGCTCGTCGGCCAACACGCCGCAACGGAGTTCTTGCGCGTAAACCTCGGCATCCGACATGCCTTCAAACATCCAGCTCTGAACGACCTGAACAATACCGACTTCCATTGCTTTCCCCTTGGTGACGTTTAACCCAGCGCGGGCTTTATTGATGGTGTCTGTCTCGCGGCGGCGATCGCGTCGTTGGCGAAAACAGGATGAGCCGGAGTGTAGCCTCCTAATCCCCCGCCCGCGAAGTGTGTCATCGGAGGATTTTTTTAAATATTTCAATGCTGCAATGCGGTTATTCAGACTGGTTGAGCCGCATCATCTCCAGCGGGCAGAATCCAGCCTCAATCCCACCGCCCGCCATCAGAGAGCTCCACAATGTCGAACGCCCTGCCTGCCATCCATGAGACCGAAATGACCGTGCCGCCGGAGTGGCTGGACTACAACGAACACATGAACGTGGCCTACTACACGCTGGCCTTCGATAACGCGGGCGAGGAACTGCTGAAGGTGGCCGGCATGGGCCATGAGTACACCAAGGCCACGAATAATTCCTGGATGGTGCTGGAAGGGCACATCACCTATCAGAACGAGGCGCGGCTGGGTGACGTGTTGTTGATTAAGTCGCGCGTTCTCGATTGCTCGGCCAAAGCCGCGCATCTGTATCAGGAGATGTATCGCGGCGACCAACTGCTTTCAACGCAAGAGCAGTTGATGCTCCACGTGAGTCTGGAAACCCGTCGCACCTCCAACTTCGAACCCGCAGTGCTGGCCGCGCTGCAAATCATGCAGGCCGCCCAACAAGACCTGCCACGCCCCGACTGGATCGGACGCCGTATCGGCATCCGCCGCGCCTGAGGAAAAAACCATGAGTAACGCTTCTTTTCATCATGCTTTGGTGCTGATTACCGGCGGTGGCACAGGCATCGGCGCCGCGCTCGCCAAAACCTTGAGCGCGGCCGGCGCCCGCGTGGTGGTGGCCGATATCGACGGCGCACAGGCCGCGGCGGTGCAAGCGCGCGGCGAGGCAGTGGAAGCGGTGACGCTGGATGTGACCAACGCCGAGGCGGTGCAAACGCTCGTGAGCGATCTCGTTGCCCGCTACGGCGCGCTCGATTACCTCTTTAACAACGCCGGCATCTCGGTCTGCGCAGACGCGCGCGATCTGGAAATTGCGCACTGGCGGAAGGTGATCGATGTGAATCTGATGGGCGTGGTCTACGGCACCCACGCGGCATACCAGCAGATGGTGAAACAGGGCCACGGCCATATCGTGAATATTGCCTCGCTCGCCGGCCTCGTGCCCTTCCCCACCAACGCACCCTATGCGGCGAGCAAGCACGCGGTGGTGGGCTTGTCGCTTTCCATGCGTACCGAGGGTGAGGCGCTGGGTGTCAAAGTGAGCGCGGTCTGCCCGGGATTCATTCAGTCCAACATCTTTACCGCCACGCCGTTCATCAATGTGAAGCGTGAGGCGATTCTGGCGGCGATGCCGTTCAAGCCGGTCAGCACCGACACGGCGGCGACCAAGATTCTGGAAGGCGTGAGGCGCAACGAGGCCATCATTTCTTTCCCGTTCTACGCGCGGCTGATGTGGCGCCTGTACCGCCTGTGGCCGGGACTGCTGAACGTGCTGGGTCGCCAGCAAATCCGCGATCTGCGCAAGGTGCGAATCGAGCCTTAACGCTAATTCAGCCGCCCCGCTGACGGCGTCCGCTTCTATCGATTACCATACGGCGACGTATGGTCTGGCCGCCGGTCAGACTTCCCCGAATGCCGCTCACCGAGGAGATGCTCTTGGACTCGCTTTACCATCACAGCTTCAAGGACATGATGAACGACGTTGTGGCCGCCGGCTCTTGCTGCGAGTGCGGCACCTGCGTCCTCGTCTGTCCGCATAACGTCATCGAGTACATCGATGGCAAGCCCAAGCAAACCGCCAAGGAATCCGCCGCGTTCGACTACTGCGGGATTAGCGAAGGCGTGGGTTGCGATGTGTGTGCGACGGCCTGTCCGCGCCTGTGGCCGCGCGAGTCGCACCTCAAGCAAGCGGTGTTTGGTGACAAGCCGGAAGGCTATGAAGGCATCTTCGGCAACTACCGGCATATCTTCGTGGCGCGGACCAAGCAGGAGAGCTTGCTGGACCGCGCGCAGGACGGCGGTGTGGTCACGGGTCTTCTGGTGTGGGCCCGCGAACAGGGTCTGATTGACGGCGCGGCCGTCTCCACCGTGACCGATGCTGACAAACCCTGCTTCCCCAGCCCGCAGATGGCGACCACGGTGGAAGAAATCAAAGCCAGCTCCGCCAGCTGGTACACCTATGTGCCGAACAACCTCGCGCTCGAACAGGCGAAGGAAAAAGATCTGAAGTCGGTCGCCTTCGTCGGCGTGCCCTGCCAGATCACCCCGCTGCGCAAGCTCGAATACGTCGACCCCAGCATTCTGATGGCAGCCAAAAAGAAGCCGCAGATCGTCAGCCGTCAGCGCGGCTTTCTGAAGGGCTACGTGGATCGCGTCAATTTCTCTATCGGTCTCTTCTGCACCGAAGTCTTCCGCCCGGAACTCATGACCGAGCGGATTGAGCAGCAGATGGGCATTCCGCTGACCGACGTCTCGAAGTTCAACGTCAAAGGCGAAGTGCTGATCTACAAGAAAGACGGCGACATCGCGCGCATCC
>CANFVX010000025.1 GCA_947450495.1 Gammaproteobacteria bacterium | reverse complement strand
CTCGGCCAACTCGGTTTCCGGCCGGATGCGGGCAAACGGCCCGATTCGGGCACCGGCGCCAATGCGGGCCCCATCAATGACCGAATTCGCCAAGACCTCCACATTATCGCCAATGGACGCGTTCGAAATCACGCAGTTCGGTCCGATGCGCACGTTGCTGCCCAGCGTCACTTGCCCTTCAAAAACGACGTTGATGTCGATGCTGGTGTCCGTGCCTGAGACCAGCTCACCCCGCACATCGGTCCGGGCCGGATCCAACAGCGTCACGCCGCTCGCCATGAGCGACTGGGCAATTCGGCCTTGATGCACGCGCTCAAGCGCCGCCAGTTGGCTGCGGTCGTTAACGCCCGCAATTTCCATTTCGTCGGTGGTCGTTACCCCTTGCACCACGATACCTTCAGTCACCGCCCGCAACACGCAGTCGGTCAGGTAGTACTCGCCCTGCGCGTTGTTGTTGCCGAGCGTCGGCAACCAGCGGTGGAGGTATTCCCCCTTCACCACCATGATGCCGCTGTTAATTTCGCTAATCAGGAGTTCATCCGGGGCCGCATCTTTTTGTTCGACGATGCGAGCGATCCGTCCGGCGGGATCGCGCACGATACGGCCATAGCCGACCGGGTCTGACACCTTGGCCGTCAGCAAGGAAAAGCCACTCGCGCGAGACGCTTCAAGTAGCTGTTCAAGTGTCGCACGCCGAATGAGCGGCACATCCCCGTAGAGGATCAGCACCAGGTGGTCGGCCGGGAGTAAAGGTAGGGCTTGCGCCACTGCGTGGCCGGTCCCCAATTGCTCGCGCTGTTCTACCCAGTCGATAGGCCTGCTCGCGAGCGCTTGCTGCAGCTGCGATCCACCATGACCGAATACGACAACCGGACGCGTCGGCGTGATAGCGCGAGCAGTATCCAATACGTGAGAAACCAGCGGTTTGCCAGCGATCTGGTGTAGCACCTTGGGAAGCGCAGAGCGCATGCGCTGGCCTTTGCCAGCGGCGAGAATGCAGAGAGAAATAGTCATGCGGCCGAACGGCCTGATTGGAAATCGGAAGAGTGTGTCATCTTATCCACCCTCCTGTGCTTGGCCCCATCGCCGGGGTTTCCAGCAAACGGGGCGATTGAGCGCCCCGCCCCATTTCCCTTTACCCGCCGCGGCGACGAAGCCGCTGGATCGTCTGGAGCTGCGCCGCAAGTTCGGCGAGTTCGGCTTGAGCCTTCGTGAAATCAAGCTTGTCGGAACGATTTGCGAGCGCGTCCTCGGCTTCCTGCTTGGCTTTCATCACGGCCGCTTCGTCGAGGTCGTGCGCCCGAATCGCGGTGTCGGACAACACGGTGACGACTTTGGGTTGAACCTCGAGCATGCCGCCGGACACGTAAAAGGCCTGTTGTTCACCGCCCACCAGCTGTACCCGCACTTCGCCTGGGCGTAGTGGCGTAAGCATGGCGGCGTGGCCCGGCAGGATGCCGACCTCGCCCATCCGCGCAGGCGCGAACACTATCTCGACGTCACCGGAAAAAATTTCCCGCTCGGCACTGACGATCTCAACATGAATGGTGGACATGGGCGCTGACTGCCTCGATTAGAGCGACTTGGCTTTCTCGACCGCGTCTTCGATCGTGCCGACCATGTAGAACGCCTGCTCCGGCAGGTGGTCGTACTCGCCGGCAACGATCGCCTTGAACCCGCGAATCGTTTCCTTCAGCGGTACATAACGGCCTTTGGCACCGGTGAAGACTTCGGCCACGAAGTACGGCTGCGAGAGAAAGCGCTGGATTTTACGGGCGCGAGACACGGTGAGCTTGTCTTCTTCAGACAGTTCGTCCATGCCCAGAATCGCGATGATGTCGCGCAGTTCCTTGTAGCGCTGGAGCGTGCCCTGCACGAGACGAGCTGTGTCGTAGTGGTCCTGGCCAACGACGAGCGGATCGAGCTGACGGCTGGTGGAGTCGAGCGGGTCGACCGCCGGGTAAATACCCAGTTCCGCGATTTGGCGCGACAACACGACGGTCGCGTCCAAGTGCGCGAAGGTGGTCGCCGGCGACGGGTCGGTCAAGTCGTCCGCGGGCACGTACACCGCCTGGATGGAGGTGATGGAACCAGTTTTGGTGGAGGTGATGCGTTCTTGCAGCTTGCCCATTTCTTCAGCCAGGGTCGGCTGGTAGCCCACCGCGGAAGGCATACGACCCAAGAGCGCGGACACTTCGGTACCGGCCAAGGTAAAGCGATAGATATTGTCGACGAACAGCAACACGTCGCGGCCTTCGTCACGGAACTTCTCGGCCAAGGTCAGGCCAGTCAGTGCGACGCGGAGGCGGTTGCCCGGAGGCTCGTTCATCTGGCCATATACCAGCGAAACCTTGTCGAGCACGTTCGAGTCTTTCATTTCGTGATAGAAGTCGTTGCCTTCGCGGGTACGCTCGCCGACGCCGGCGAACACCGAGAAGCCGCTGTGCTCAATCGCGATGTTGCGGATGAGTTCCATCATGTTCACGGTCTTGCCTACACCGGCGCCGCCGAACAGACCGACCTTACCGCCCTTGGCGAACGGGCAGATAAGGTCGATGACCTTGATGCCGGTTTCGAGAAGCTCGGTGGCCGGCGAGAGGTCGGTGAATTTGGGGGCTTCGCGATGGATAGACATGGTTTCTGTCGTATCGATCGGGCCCGCTTCGTCGATGGGCTCGCCTAACACGTTCATGATGCGACCAAGGGTCTTCTGTCCAACCGGCACGGTAATCGGCGCGCCGGTGTTGGTCACGACCATGTTACGGCGCAGACCGTCGGTCGAACCGAGCGCGATCGTGCGGACTACCCCGTCGCCCAGCTGCTGCTGGACTTCCAGAGTGGTCGGGACGTCCTGCAACTTCAGGGCGTCATAGATCTTGGGTACTTCGGCAGCGGGAAACTTAACGTCGATAACCGCGCCAATAATTTGCGAGATGGAGCCACTCATGCTTTGGTTCCTCGGGGAAGTCTTGATTCGTGTCGGGTCAGGCTTAAACCGCAGCGGCGCCGCTGACGATTTCAGCGAGCTCCTGGGTAATCGCCGCCTGGCGAGCCTTGTTGTAAATCAGCTGGAGCTCCTTAATGAGCTTGCCAGCGTTATCCGAAGCGCTCTTCATCGCCACCATGCGGGCCGCCTGCTCACAGGCAATGTTTTCGACCACACGCTGGTAGGCCAGCGATTCCACATAGCGGACCATTAGCTGGTCCAGCACTTCCTGTGCTTCGGGTTCGTAGATGTAATCCCAATGCTGAGTCAGTTCGGAATCCGCCTCGGCCTTGAGAGGCACCAGCTGTTCCAGATCGGGCTTCTGCGTCATTGAGTTCACAAAGTCATTCGAGGCGATGAAGATTTGGTCGACGCGCCCTTCGAGATAGGCATCGATCATAATTTTCACCGGCCCCAGCAGTTGCGCCAGATGCGGCGCGTCGCCGATTTTGCTCACCTGCCCCGATACCTTGCCGCCGACTCGCTGGAAAAACTGCAGCGCTTTGCGACCTACCGTGCAGACCTCGAACTCCACATTGGCGGCCTGCCAACGCTTCATGTGCTGCACCAGCATGCGGAAAAGATTGGAATTCAGGCCGCCGCACAGTCCGCGGTCGGTAGAAACCACGATGATTCCCACCCGCTTGACCTCGCGGCTCACCAGAAACGGGTGACGGTACTCGGCGTTGGCGGCGGCGACATGCGCAATCACATTTCGCATCCGGGCGGCGTACGGGCGCGCAGCCCGCATACGTTCCTGCGCCTTGCGCATTTTGCTGGTCGCCACCATTTCCATGGCGCGCGTGATCTTTTGCGTGTTTTGCACGCTTGCGATCTTGACTCGAATTTCTTTACCGACGGCCATGGCGGAGGTTTCCTGCGACTACCAGGTCTGGGTCTGCTTGAACGTCGCGATGCCGGTTTTCAGTTCCGCCTCGATGGCCTCGCTGAAATCACCGGTGTCGTTAATCGTCTGCAGCAGTTGGGCATGGGAGGACTTCATGTAGCCGTGGAGCGCGCTCTCGAAAGCGCCAACCTTCTTCACTTCGACATCGTCGATGTAGCCACGGTCGACCGCGAACAGAGACACCGCCATGTCGGCAACGGAAAGCGGCGAGTATTGCTTCTGCTTCATCAGCTCCATCACACGCTGGCCACGGTCGAGCTGCTTACGGGTGGCTTCGTCGAGGTCGGAGGCGAACTGCGCGAAGGCTGCGAGTTCGCGGTACTGCGCGAGCGCGAGTCGCACACCGCCGCCGAGCTTCTTGATGATTTTGGTTTGGGCTGCACCACCCACTCGTGACACCGACAGACCGGCGTTGATAGCGGGCCGGAAGCCGGAGTTGAACAGGTTGGTTTCCAGATAAATCTGGCCGTCCGTAATCGAAATCACGTTGGTCGGCACGAATGCGGACACGTCACCCGCCTGGGTTTCGATGATCGGCAACGCGGTGAGCGAACCGGTCTTGCCGGTCACCCGGCCGTTGGTTTCTTTCGCCACCCAATCCGGGTTCACGCGCGCGGCGCGTTCCAGCAGACGGGAGTGGAGATAGAACACGTCGCCAGGGTAGGCTTCGCGACCCGGTGGGCGACGGAGCAGCAGCGACACCTGCCGGTAGGCCCAGGCCTGCTTGGTCAAGTCGTCATAAATAATGAGCGCGTCTTCGCCGATGTCGCGGAAGTACTCGCCCATGGCGCAACCGGAATAGGGCGCGATGTACTGCATGGCGGCGGACTCGGAGGCGGTCGCGGCAACCACAATGGTGTGGTCCATCGCACCGTGCTCTTCGAGCTTACGAATCACGGTGTTGATCGACGAGGCCTTCTGACCAATCGCGACGTATATGCACTTTATGCCAGTGCCCTTCTGATTGATGATGGTGTCGATCGCAACCGCGGTTTTACCGGTTTGTCGGTCGCCGATGATGAGCTCGCGCTGACCGCGGCCCACGGGCACCATCGCGTCAATTGACTTCAGACCGGTTTGCACCGGCTGCGATACTGACTGGCGCCAGATAACGCCGGGGGCAATTTTTTCGATGGGCGAAGTGAGCGTGGTATCCAGCTCGCCTTTGCCGTCGATCGGCTGACCCAGCGCGTTTACGACGCGGCCGAGCAGGGCTTCACCGACCGGCACTTCCAGAATGCGCTTGGTGCAACGGACCGTGTCGCCTTCCTTGATGTGCTGGTATTCACCCATGATGACCGCGCCGACCGAGTCCTGCTCGAGGTTCAGCGCCAGGCCGAAAGTGTTGCCAGGAAATTCGATCATTTCGCCGGACATGACATCGGAGAGGCCATGAAGACGGGCAATGCCGTCCGTCAGGCTGACCACCGTACCTTCAGTACGGCCCTCGGTCGCAATGTCGAACTCCTGAATCTTCTTCTTGATGAGTTCGCTGATTTCAGTCGCGCTGATTTGCATGGGTCATCCTCGTCTGTTCAAGCATCGGGTCACGTGAGTGCCGGCGATACTCGGAGGTCACTTGATATTGAATACGTTGGCCAACTGGCTGAGCCCACCCTGCAGGGAGGCGTCGAACACCATGTCACCGACCTTTACTTTGGCTCCGCCGATAAGCGAGCTGTCGATCGTCTGCGAGATGCGCACCGCTTTGCCGAGCCGGGTTTGCATCGCGTTAGCAATTCGGGTCTCAGTGGCAGCATCTAGCGGGAAAGCCGTTAGTACTTGTACCTGAGCCACGTTATCCAGCGCCGCCCGGTGCGCGGCGAACGCTGTGGCAATTTCCGGGGCCAGTTGCAGCCGACCGGCGTCGAGAAGTACTCGCACGAAGTTACGGACCTTCGGGAGCAAGCTTTCGCCGGCGACGGCGGAAATGAGCTCAAGCAGGCGGCCTTTGCTCACCGCCGGGTCGGTGATCACGCGACGCATGTCGGCGTCGTTAACCACGAGCGCCAGAAAGCTCAGCGCCTGATCCCAGTCGCCGACGGCACCATCCGCCTGGGCCACCTCGAAAGCGGCTTGGGCGTAGGGACGCGCGATAGTGAGTTTTTCTTGCATCGTTGTGGCGCCGGGTTACAGCTGGGTGCTCAGCTTGTCGAGCACTTCCTGATGTTTAGCCGCGTCGATTTCGCGCATCAGAATTCTTTCGGCACCCACTAACGCCAGCGCAGCAACCTGTCCACGGAGCTCTTCGCGAGCTTGCTGGATTTCTTGCTCAATGCTGGAGCGAGCGGCGGCTAGCTGACGCTCGCCTTCCGTCTGAGCGGCCGACTTGGCCGCCTCGACCATTTCGTCGGCGCGCTTTTGAGCGTTGGCGACGAGATCCTGACTTTGACGCTTGGCGCCGTTAATCAGGTCTTCTACCCGGTCCTTGGCGCTCACGAGCTCCATCTGACCTTTTTCCGCGGCCGCGAGGCCATCGGCGATTTTCTTCTGGCGCTCATCGATCGCACGCATCAGCGGCGGCCAAACGAAACGGGAAGTGAACCAGACGAAGGCAAAGAACCAAACGAACTGGGCAATTAGCGTGAGGTTGATATTCATCTTGAAACTTCCCGATGGTCAGGCAAGGCGCCGACTAAAGCGCTTTAGTGCTGAACGGCGGCGAGCAAGGGGTTGCCGAAGGCGAACAGCATCGCCAGACCCACACCGATAATGAACGAGGCGTCGATCAGACCGAGCAGCAGGAAGACTTTCGCCTGCAGCTGCGGCATCAGCTCGGGCTGACGGGCGGCACCTTCAAGGAAGCTCGAGCACATGATTGCCACGCCGACGCAGGCGCCAAGCGCGCCGAGACCGATGATGAGACCGATGCCGATGGCGGTGAAGGACTGGATTTGGGCTAGGGCCTGAATGGTTTCCATGACAATTTCCTTTCTTGAGAGCTAGGAGAAATTAAACGTAGTTAATAAGTGATCGGGTTAGTGGCTTTCGTGCGCCATGGCGACATAGACGATGGTCAACATCATAAATATGTAAGCCTGTAGCGCGACGATCAGAATATGGAAGATGGCCCAGCCGGTAGACAACAGCGCACCAAAGAAGGTACCTGCAAGACCAGTGGCAGCCCATAAACCAAGCAATAAGAAAATGATTTCACCGGCGTACATGTTGCCGTATAGCCGCAGGCTGTGGGACAGCGGCTTGGAGATGTACTCCACTAGATTGAACAGGAAGTTCGGGATCCAGAGCACCGGGTGTCCGCCGAATGGCGAGCAGGTGAGTTCGTGAAACCAGCCACCGAGGCCTTTGGCCTTGATGCTGTAGAAAATCATCAGCACCCATACCGCGATCGAGAGGCCGAAAGTGGTGTTGATATCGGCGGTGGGCACCTGACGCCATTTCTCCAAGCCGAAAACGTGCTCGTAGATGTAGGCAGAGATATCCACCGGCAGGAAGTCCATGGCGTTCATGAGGAACACCCAGACAAACACGGTAAGGGCGAGCGGCGCGATAAAGCTGATATTGCCGTGGAAGATGCTTTTGACCTGCTCGTTTACGAACTCTACCGCCAGCTCAACCATGGCCTGACGTTTGCCGGGCACCGCTGCCGTGGCACCGCGGACGACCAGCCACATGAAGCCGCAGCCCAGAATACCGAGCAGGACTGACATCACCAGTGAATCGACGTTGACGCTCATGAACGGCGTGTTGCCGATCGGGTGCGTCATGAAGGAAAGGTGATGGCTGATGTAGCTGGTGGGCGTCAGCGCGTGTTCTGCGTGTTCGGCTGCCATGTGTGATGTCGTGTTTCGTTTCCGAAGGCTATGAAAAGCTGTTCTGAGCGCGTTAAAACTTGTCGATCTTCAACTGTGCCGTGTAAACCAGACCGTGAGCCACTGTGCGACCCACGCTCCGACGAGCCCCGCTAAAAAGCCGGGCCACTCCATTTGAGTTCCCAACCAGCGAATGCCTACCACCAGCGCTGCGATGGTCAGCAGAAGCTTTCCGCACTCTGCCACCAACAGCGCCGCGACGCTTGGTGTTCTGCCCAGACTGGTCCTTAGCCAGAGCGTCGTGCCTGCAAACATAAAGGGCCCGACTACAGTCAGCGCCCCAATGAGACAGGCAATTGCGTAAGAGGTACCGCCTATCAGCGCCAAGGCGCCTGCGGTGCTCCCGGCGACGACGACCTGCAACACCAACGTGGTGAGGAGCAGTCCCGCCATTCCCCTTCGTGTCGAGTCAGTCTTCACGAGGTCCGGTTTGCCCCGCAACGCAGCATCCCGAAAAAGCCGGCGGATTGTAGGAAGATTCGTCGGCGACAGTCAATTAAAAACTTGGTTCCCGGCATACAAATAAATCCGGCGTCTGCGCTCAACGGATGTGCGCGAGAATTCCGTCGAGTTCTTCCAGTGAACCGTAGTTGATGACAACGGTACCGCTACCCGCGCGGCCGTGTTTAATGCTGACTGCCGCCCCCAGTCGGTCGGACAGTTGTCCCTCCAGCTGCGCGACGTTCGGGTCCTGTCGCGGCGGCGGCGGCGGTGGCGGTGGCGTCGGCTGGCTGAGGTTTTTGACCAGTTTCTCTGTCGTACGAACTGACAGGCCTTCGCTGGCCACACGGGCGGCGAGCGCTTCCTGTTGTTCGGCGGGCAGCGGCAATAGCGCCCGCGCATGCCCCATCTCGATACTGCCGGCTTCGAGAAACCGCCGGGCACCGGGGCTTAAATCCAGCAGGCGAAGAAGATTGCTCACCGCCGCGCGGGAGCGCCCGATCGCGTCAGCCACCAGTTGATGGGTCATCTCGAATTCGAGGATGAGCCGCTGAATCGCCAGCGCTTCTTCCACGGGATTCAGTTGCTCACGCTGGATGTTTTCGATCAGCGCAATGCTCATGACGGTCTGATCGGGAATGCGCTTGATGACGGCCGGCACTTCATGCAGACCCGCCAGTTGCGCCGCCCGCCAACGCCGTTCGCCAGCAATCAATTCGTAGCGCCCGGAATCGGCAATCGGCCGCACGACGACCGGTTGGACCAAGCCCTGAGCGCGGATCGAAGCCGCCAGTTCTTCGAGCGTTTCAGGCTTGATTTCAAGCCTGGGTTGGTAACGACCGCGCTGAATGAGGTCCACGGGCAAGATGCGAAACTGGTCCCCGGCGTCATCGTCTACCGCCGCCGGCGCCATCGCGCCGGCGCCCGCTCCGAGCAGCGCGTCGAGTCCGCGCCCGAGGCCTCTTTTCTTGTTCATCGCAGATCCTTTCAAACGCCGCTGGCGGCCTGCGCCGCGTCGTCCCGACGCAACATCTCGCCCGCCAGCGCCAGATAAGCCATCGCGCCAGCAGAAGATTTGTCGTAAAGCAGTGCCGGGAGCCCGTGGCTCGGCGCTTCAGCCAGCCGCACGTTGCGCGGGATAATTGTTTTGTAGACCTTGTCACCAAAGTGCTGGAGCAGTTGCTGGGAGACCTGATTCGCCAGATTGTTCCGAGGGTCGTACATGGTTCGCAAAAATCCCTCGACTTTCAGCTGGGGGTTAAGGAATTTGCGGATTTTTTCGATGGTCTGGAGCAGAGCGGAAATGCCCTCCAGCGCGTAGTACTCGCACTGGGTAGGGACGATCACCGCGTCAGCGGCAACCAGCGCGTTGACCGTCAGCATGCTCAGTGCTGGCGGACAGTCGATGATGATATGCGTGTAACGGTCGCGCACTTCTTCGAGCGCTGTTTTGAGGCGCAGTTCGCGCCCGAACTCCTCCAGCAAGCCCACTTCGGCGCCGGTGAGGTCGCCGTTCGCTGGCAGCAGGTCATGCGACTGTTCACCGGTCGGCACAATGGCCTGCGCCATCGTGGCGTGGCCCATTAATACATCGTAACTGGAGTGTTCCAGCGCGCTTTTATCGATGCCGCTGCCCATGGTGGCGTTGCCCTGCGGATCGAGATCGATCAGCAAGACCCGACGCCGCGTCGCGGCCAGAGAGGCCGCAAGGTTGACGCTGGTGGTGGTCTTGCCTACACCACCCTTCTGATTAGCGATTGCGAAAACTGTCGCCATGGGATTTGCCGCTGTTGTGGATACACCGCGTGCAGCCGGTGAACCGGTCGGGGTGGGCGGAGGATTATTGCATAAAGCTTCGGGCAGCCCGCAAATCAGTCTGGTTTACATAAACGACCGCAATCAATCACCACCACGTGGCGTTCCTGCCAACCGGGCACACGGAGCGGGCGCGGATCGCAGGCGCCTGCGGCAGGCCCCAGTGCTTGCAGTTCCTCAACCGGCAATCGGCCTTTCAGTGCGAGAATTTGGGAGCTTGGGGTCTGCAAGTGCGCCGTGAGCGAGAGAATCATCGCCAGACTGCCAACTGCCTGACACACGATCGTGTCGGGCAGCACTTCGGGACGCCAGCGTTCGATCCGCGCTTGCACAACCTCAACATTGGGCAACGCGAGTTCAATGCGAACCTGCTGGAGAAATCGCGCCCGGCGCGCACGGGCTTCTACCAGCGCAACCTGCCAATCCGGCCTGAGGATGGCCAGCACTAGGCCCGGCAGTCCCGAGCCACTGCCCAGATCTGCCACCAAGGGGCCCTGAACGTGGGCCGCAACCGCCAAAGCGTCCGCGATGAACTTGCCGGCAAACTCATCGGCCACCTGCGCGCCCGTGAGATTGGCAAACCGGTTCCAGCGCACCACCAGTTCAACATAGGCAAGGAGTTTGGCGCTTTGCTCGGGCGCCAGCGGAATCCCCAGACTGCTCGCCGCAGCGTCGATCAGCGTGTGGGCAGTCGCGCTCAAACCGCCCTCGTCATCCCGCCTTCGCGGCCTTGTGACGTTTGAGATAGACCAGCAAAAGGGACACTGCAGCCGGGGTCACCCCCGAAATGCGCGCCGCCTGGCCAAGCGTATGAGGGCGATGCAGGGTGAGTTTGTTAACGATCTCGTTGGATAAACCTGAGACGGTGCGGTAATCAAAGTCGACCGGCAATTCCGCATCGGAGAAGCGGCGATTCCGCTCGATCTCATCCTGTTGGCGCGCCAGATAACCGCTGTAGCGGGCGTCGATTTCGAGTTGCTCGACCACTTCCGGATCGGCCACGCCCGGCCCCACGCCGGGGAGGCGCATGAGGGTGGCGTAGTTCATTTCCGGACGCCGCAGGAGGTCGGCAAGGTTCTGCTCCTTGCGTAAGGGCTGACCCAGAATTTCGGTAGCGATGGTGCTGTCCAGCCGGTCGGGAGATAGCCAGTGCCCGGCCAAGCGCTTGCGCTCGCCTTCGAAACTGCTTTGTTTCTGCTCAAAGGAGGCCCAGCGCGCGTCATCCACCAGCCCGAGATCGCGGCCGGCGGGCGTCAGGCGCAGGTCGGCGTTATCTTCACGAAGCAACAAGCGATATTCCGCCCGACTGGTAAACATTCGATACGGCTCGGTCGTGCCTCTTGTGACCAGGTCATCGACCAGCACGCCGATGTAGCCTTCATCCCGACGCGGATACCAGGGCGACTGCTCACGCACCCTCAGTGCGGCGTTGATGCCGGCGATAAGCCCTTGCGCCGCGGCTTCTTCATACCCCGTAGTGCCGTTGATTTGTCCGGCAAAGAACAGATTCCCGATTTGACGCACCTCCAGCCAGGGATGCACGCCGCGCGGGTCGAAATAATCGTACTCAATGGCGTAGCCGGGCCGCGTAATGCGCGCCGATTCAAAGCCGGCGATTGAACGCACAACCTCGTACTGCACATCAAACGGCAGGCTGGTGGAAATACCGTTGGGATAGATTTCCGGCGTCGTCAGGCCTTCTGGCTCGATAAAAATCTGGTGCGCCGCGCGGTCGGCGAAGCGCATCACCTTGTCTTCAATCGACGGGCAATAGCGCGGGCCGGTGCTTTCAATCTGACCGTTGTACATGGGCGAACGGTGAATCGCCTGCCGGATGATCTCGTGGGTGCGTTCGCTGGTGTGCGTGATGTGGCAGACGGTCTGCGCGGGATGCTGGCTGGCGCTGCCCATGAAAGAAAACACCGGCACCGGGTCGTCGCCCGGCTGGCAATCCAGCTGTCGGTAATCAATGGTGCGGCCATCGATGCGCGGCGGCGTGCCGGTCTTGAGGCGTCCCACGGGTAATTCGAGAGCCCGCAAACTGGCCGACAGCCGATTGGCGGGTGGGTCACCGGCCCGACCGGCCTGATATTGCGCTTCACCCACGTGCACCAGACCCGCGAGAAAAGTGCCTACCGTCAGCACCACCGAGCGCGCACTAAAGCGCAAGCCGAGTTGGGTCACCACGCCAGTGACGCAGCCATTCTCCACGATGAGGTCGTCAACGCCCTGTTGGAAGAGGTCAAGATTGGGCTGGGTTTCCAGCCGCTCGCGAATAAAAGCGCGATACAGCGCGCGGTCGATTTGGGCGCGGGTGGCGCGGACGGCCGGTCCTTTGCTCGCGTTCAAGCGTCGAAAGTGAATCCCGCAGTGGTCGGCGGCAACCGCCATCACGCCGCCGAGCGCGTCGATTTCGCGTACCAGATGGCCTTTGCCGATGCCCCCAATGGCCGGGTTACACGACATGGCGCCAAGGGTCTCGATGCTTTGCGTGAGCAGCAGCGTGCGCGCCCCCATGCGGGCGCTGGCCAACGCGGCCTCGGTGCCGGCGTGACCGCCGCCCACGACGATGACGTCATAGTGCTGAATCAGGGACATGATTGCCTCGCTAGCGGTGCGCTGCAAAACGGGCGGGCAGAATAATCTGATTTCGGTCGCCTGCCCAAGCGCGGCTCAGGCAAACCCTCGAAACTTTTAGTTTCCGCAGCGGTCTGTGCCAGCGTTGACGGGATCAGATCCACTGTGGAACAGTGCCCGGCCGTCGGCGCTCTCAGGCCGAACCGCCAGATCCCCCATGCGTTGAAGCTTCAGGCACCGAGCCCAAGGCTGTCGGCGCGAATGCAATCTTGTCTGAAGGAAATGCTTCATCTATGGAAAACCTGATCGAAGTCAGGGACCTGCACAAGCGATTCGGGCCGCTGACCGCCGTTAACGGTGTGTCGCTCAGCATCCCTCGGGGCGAAGTGCTGGGTTTTCTGGGCCCGAATGGCGCCGGCAAGTCCACCACCATGAAAATGATCACCGGCTTTGTCGCGCCCACCAGCGGTTCGATATCAATCTGTGGTCACGACGTAGGCAGCAACGCGCTGGCGGCCAAACGCAAGATTGGCTATCTGCCCGAAGGGGCGCCGGCCTGGGGCGAAATGACCCCCGCCAGTTTTCTCGATTTCATTGCCGACATCCGCGGCTTGAGCGGCGCCCACAAGGCCAACCGCATTAAAGAGGTCGTGGCCAAAATCAATCTGGGCGGCGTGCTCAACCAGAGCATCGAAACGCTGTCGAAAGGCTTCAAACGGCGTGTGGGTTTGGCCCAAGCCATTCTGCACGACCCCGAAGTGCTCATCCTCGATGAACCCACCGATGGCCTGGATCCCAACCAGAAGCACGAGGTTCGGGCGCTTATTAAAGAGATGGCGCCGAACAAGGCCATCATTATTTCGACGCACATCCTTGAGGAAGTAGATGCGGTCTGCACCCGGGCGGCGATTATCGCGCGGGGTCGCCTGTTGTTCTCCGGCACTCCGCACGAACTGCAGGCGAAATCCGCCAAGCACAATGCGGTCACGCTGACCGTCGCCTCCACCCATGCCGCGGAAATCGGATCCCGGCTGGGCGAACTGGCCGAAGTGTTGCGCGTTGAAAGCCACCCGCAGGCCGAAGGCCGGACCCGCATCACCGCGCTGTCCCGCAATGGCGGCGTCATCTTTGAGGTCATCCAAACCGCCGTGCAGCAGCACGGTTGGCCGGTCGCCGAACTCTTCGTCGAGCCCGGCCATCTGGATGAAGTCTTCCGCACCATCACCATGGGCGCGCAGACGCCCGGCGAGGTACCGCACTCATGAGTCGCACACTCAGCATTTTCCGCCGCGAGTTCCAAGGCTATTTCGCTACGCCGGTGGCCTACGTGTTCATCGTGATTTTTCTGTTTCTAACGGGGCTCTTCACGTTCTACATCGGTGCTTTCTACGAACGCGGGCAGGCGGATCTGGAGCCGTTCTTCCGCTACCACCCATGGCTTTATATGCTGCTGATTCCAGCCATCTCGATGCGCCTGTGGTCGGAAGAGCGCAGGAGCGGCACGCTGGAACTGCTGC
The DNA here is from genome assembly GCA_947450495.1 of Gammaproteobacteria bacterium. GTDB lineage: Bacteria > Pseudomonadota > Gammaproteobacteria. Next base: position 5,524 of record CANFVX010000025.1, on the reverse strand, counting down.
TCACCTTGCCGATTTCGCTGGCCGAAGCGGTAGTGGGCAAGTTCCTCGCCGCCTGGGCGTTCACCGCTATCGCGCTGGCGCTGACTTTCCCGCTCTGGCTCACCGTCAACTATCTGGGAAACCCGGATAATACGGTCATCGCCGCAGGCTATCTGGGCAGTTTGTTGATGGCCGGCGGATTCCTCGCCATTGGCTCCTGCATCTCGGCCCTGACGCGCAATCAGGTCGTGGCCTTCGTGATCAGTTTCGTTGTCTGCTTCGCGTTCAATCTCAGCGGCTTCCCGCTGGTGCTCGATTTCTTCAGCGGATGGGCGCCGCAGGCGGTGGTGGATGCGGTGAGCTCTTTCAGCTTTCTGACCCACTTCAATTCGATACAAAAAGGCGTCATCGACCTGCGTGACATCATCTTCTTCACCTCTCTCATTGCCGTGTGGCTCTACGCCAACATGCTGGCAATTGAGAGCGGGAAGGGCCACTAAGGGACGAGGAGAAGACCAACATGATCACCAGAACCCAAACCTTCGCCAGCCTGCTGGTGGCCGTGGTGTTGTTCCTCTGCATCAACATCATCGCCGGCGGCACGCTCACCGCGCAGCGCCTCGATTTAACCCAGAATCGTCTCTACACCTTGTCGGATGGCAGCAAGCACATCCTCGGCAAACTCGACGAGCCGATTAGCCTGCGCTTTTACTACTCGGCCAAACAGTTCGCCGCGGTCCCTGAATTTCAGAACTACGGCAAGCGCGTTCGCGACCTGTTGCAGGAATACGTGAACGCCGCGCACGGCAAGCTGAAACTTCAGGTGATTGAACCCGAACCCTTCTCGGACGCCGAAGATCAGGCGGTGGGCTACGGCATTCAGCAACTGCCGATCAACGCCACCGGCGAGGTGGGTTATCTGGGGCTAGTGGGTACCAACACGACCGATGACGAAGCGCCAATCGCGTTTCTGAATCCCGAACACGCCGACGCCCTCGAGTACGACATCACCAAACTTATCTACAACCTCGCCCACCCCAAAAAGCGCACGGTCGGGGTGATTTCGGATCTGCCGATTTTGGGCGGCGCACAGGACCCGCGCGGCAATACGGCACCCGCGTGGGCGAGTCTCAACCAGTTGAAAGAGTTTTTCGATGTGAAATCGCTGGCGAGAGATGTCGCCGTCATTGATGACTCGACGGACACTCTGCTCATCGTGCATCCGAAGAATTTGCCCAAGAAAACGCTGTACGCGATCGACCAGTTTGTTCTCCGCGGCGGCAAGGCGCTGGTGTTTGTCGACCCGCTAGCCGAGGAAGATCGTCCCGAACCCGACCCGCGCAACCCGATGGTGATGCCGAAAACCGATTCCAGCCTTGAACCGCTGTTCAAAGCCTGGGGCGTCGAGTTTGCGACCGATAAGGTCGTCGGTGACGCCGAAGCGGCCGTGCGCGTGAACTTCAACAGCGCGCGCGGGCCCGACGAAGTGCAGTACATCCCCTGGCTCATGCTCCACGGCGACCGCATCAACCACGACGACTTCATTACCAGCCACCTGCGGGGGGTGAATGTGGGGAGCGCAGGCTTTCTGGAAGCCGCCAAAGGCGCCACCACCCAACTGGTGCCCTTGCTGACCACCGGCCCGCATAGCGGCCTGCTGGAGCGCGAGTCCATCGTCATCGTGCGCGACCCCAATGCCTTGCTGGAAAGCTTCAAGGCAGACCGGAGCAAGCTCACCGTTGCGGCCCGGCTGTCGGGCCCTGCCGGCACGGCTTTTCCCGATGGCCCGCCGCCGGCCGATCCGGCCGCCGACACCAGCACCACAAAGCCCGTCGCCTTACCCGAGCCCCTGAAAACCGCCAAGAACGGCATCAACGTGATCGTAGTGGCCGACACTGACATTCTCGCCGACCGTTTCTGGGTGCGGATGGAGCGCTTTCTCGGCATGCAGGTACCGAACCCCTTTGCGAACAACGCCGACTTCCTGGTCAACGCCGTCGATAACCTGGGCGGCAACGACGACCTGATCAGCCTGCGCAGCCGGGGCGAGTTCGCGCGCCCGTTTGAAGTCGTGGAAGGCATCAAGCGCGAAGCCGAAGGTCAGTTCCGCGACCGCGAAAAAACCTTGCAGGCGAAGCTGCGGGAAACCGAAACCAAGCTTAAAGGCCTGCGGCAAGGACCCGACAGCAACGGTGAAGCCCTCCTCACACCCGAGCAGCGCAAGGAAATGGAGCTGTTCCGCAAAGAGCAGCTGGCCACCCGCAAAGAGCTCCGCACCGTGCAACATGATTTGGGCCGCAACATCGAGCAGCTGGGCACCTGGTTGAAAGTCATCAACATTGGTCTGGTCCCTGCGCTCCTTGCGCTGCTGGCGCTGGGCGCCGGTCTGTTCCGTCAACGCCGCGCGTTGTGAGGCGACGCCTATGAAAATCAAAACCCTGTTGTTGCTAGTGGCCACCGTGCTGGTCGTGCTTGGCGCGTATCAAGTCACGCGCTCCAAAGCCCCGAGCACCAACGTTGAATCTGCCCTGCTCTATCCGGCGCTGCTGGAATCGCTTAACGACGCGCAAAGCGTGGAAATTGCGAACAGCAAGGAGCGCTTCCGGATCACGCGCGACGGCGAACGCTGGGTCATGGCGGACCGCGATGGCTTCCCGGTGGAGACCACGCCGGTGCGTAGCCTGTTGATGGAAGTCGCGGCGCTCAAAATCCGCGAAGAAAAAACCGCCAAGCCCGAGAACTACCCCACCATCGGTGTCGAAGACGTGAGCGAACCCAATGCGGGGGGCGTGGAATTGTCCGTGCAGGGCAAATCCGGCCCGTTGCTGAGCTTGATCGTGGGCAAGTCGCGTAAGCCGAAAGGCTCTGAAGCGGGCGGGCACTTCGTGCGGCGCGCGGGCGAGCCGGCCGCGCTGTTGGTGGAAGGCGAACTCAACATCAAGGCGAAACGCAACGACTGGCTGGACCTCTCGATAGTCACGCTGACCCCGGATCGGGTGCGCAAAGCGAGCATTCAGACCCCCGGGCAGGAGCCGGTGGTCGTGAGCAAAGCCTCATCGCGCGAGCAACTTTTCGCGCTGCAAAACGTGCCGCAGGGCAAAGAGCCCAAATCCTCCGCGCTGGTCTCCAATGTTGGCGCGCTGCTGCTGGATCTGCGGTTTGAAGACGTTGCCAGCGTCAAACAGGTGGCGGGGCTAACGCCCACCAATACTGCGCAACTGGAAACTTTTGATGGCCTGCTGGCAACCCTCAAGGCCTATGAGGTCGCCGGTCGCACCTTGATTGCGCTCGAATTCGAGCACCAGCCCGAAGGGGCCGAAGCCCTCCCAGCGCCACCCGGCAAGACTACCGATACGGCAGCGAAAGATGCGCCCCAGGCCCCGAATGTCGCGGCAGAGGTCGCAAAACTCAAAGCCCATACCGGGCCGTGGGTGTATCAGATTGGGGACTACAAGCTCCGCACACTGCGGCGGAGCTTTGCGGAACTGGTGAAGGTCAAGGAAAAACCAACGGCGCCAGTCACGTCTGACTGAGCCGGAATCGCGGCGCCCGCCGCGACTTAATGCAGCGCGAAGGTAGCGCTGGCGGGCAGTGCGGGGGTCAGCTGACGTAACACCTGCCAGCCGTGAACGCTGCCCGCTTCGCGCCACAGCTGATAGGCGTTGAGCCCGTCGAGAAATGGCCCTTCCTCGGTCACTTCTCGCATCGTCAGAAAGACATCCAGAATCCGCACGTAGTGCGTGGCGAGTTCCCGATAGAGGTCCCGATCAGCGCCCTCAATCCGGGCGGCATGATCGCGAAAGGCCTGCTGCCCGACCTGAACGAAATACGTCACCGGAATGCTTTGACGGATCGCGTGCTCGGGGAACAGTCCGGCAAATAACAGACAGTGGTCGCCCACCGATGCGAGGTCTTGCGAATTGGCCTGAGTGCCTGCGACCAGCTGTCGCGCAAAGCGCGCGGTGCGCATCCCGGTACCATTCGCGGCACAGCCCAGACTGCGGAAGAGCAAAGCGACGACATACTCTTCGAGCGCCTCAGATAAAAAGGTCTGCGCGCCCTGTTGGGCCTGCGTTAACAACGCACGCCATCCGGCAGTCTCGGCAAGTTGCAGTTCTATCCTCACAACTGTCTCCCCATAGGTCAGTGAAGCTCGTATCGACCAGCCTCCAGCGCCCTTGAGCAGCAAGTTGTCGCGTAGGCAGTCCCAAGCCTAGTCGCTATACTCCAAAGCCCTCGATTACCCGCCGGCGACTGCAGAAAAACAGGCATGACCGACAAGCACGCGACGCCCGATACCTTTCAGGAACTCATCTTCAGACTGCAAACCTTCTGGGGCGCCAGAGGGTGCGTGATCGCGCAGCCCTACGATATGGAAATGGGGGCCGGGACGTTTCATCCGGCCACATTTCTGCGGGCGATTGGGCCGGAGCCCTGGCGCGCGGCCTATGTGCAGCCGTCGCGCCGCCCCACCGACGGGCGGTATGGCGAAAACCCCAACCGGCTCCAGCATTACTACCAGTTTCAGGTCATCCTCAAACCATCGCCGCCGGATTTGCAGGAACTCTACCTCGAGTCGCTTTCGAGCCTCGGCATTAACCCGCACATCCACGACATCCGCTTCGTGGAAGACAACTGGGAATCCCCTACCTTGGGCGCCTGGGGACTCGGTTGGGAGGTGTGGTTGAACGGCATGGAAGTGACCCAGTTCACGTATTTCCAACAGGTCGGCGGGCTCGACTGCCGTCCGGTCGCCGGTGAAATCACCTACGGCCTCGAGCGGATCGCGATGTATCTGCAAGGCGTGGATTCAGTCTACGACCTGGCCTGGGCCAAACATGATGGCCGCGTGGTGACCTACGGCGACGTCTACCACCAGAACGAAGTGGAAATGTCGACTTACAACTTCGAACAGGCAAACACCGAAATTCTTTTCGGCTGGTTTAATCACTGCGAAGCAGAAGCGATTCGCCTGATCGCCACCAACCTGCCCCTGCCCGCTTACGAAATGATGGTCAAAGCCTCACACACGTTTAATTTGCTCGATGCCCGACGCGCCATCTCGGTGACCGAGCGTCAGCGCTACATCTTGCGGGTCCGCGCCCTGGCGCGAAGCATTGCGGAGACCTACTACGCCGCCCGCGAAGCGCTCGGCTTCCCGCTGCTCGGCAATCAGCGCGCTAACGCGGAGCAAGCGTCATGAGTCAGGCGGCCGATCTGCTCATCGAACTCGGTACTGAAGAATTACCGCCCAAAGCGCTGCTTGGGCTCTCGACCCACTTCCATCAGGAAATCCTGCGCGGACTGGCCGATGCCGGCATCACGCACGGCGTAAGTCGGGCGTTCGCCACGCCCCGGCGGTTGGCGGTCCTGATTGACGCCGTACCCGCGCGGCAGCCCGATCAAAAACTCGAACGGCGTGGTCCTGCGCTTGCCGCTGCCTACGACAAACAGGGCGCGCCCAGCGGGGCCGCCTTGGGCTTCGCCCGCTCCTGCGGTGTGGACTTCGCCGCGCTGGAACGCCTCGAAACCGACAAGGGCGCCT
>CANFVX010000024.1 GCA_947450495.1 Gammaproteobacteria bacterium | reverse complement strand
TATCAACCCTTACCCCCTGGCGGGTGACCTCCTGCGGCAACAGCGCCTCGACTCGTTTCACGCGGTTATTCACTTCGACCGCGGCGAGATCGAGATCAGTGCCGGCGTCAAAAAACACCGACAGCGTCATCAGACCGTTTGCCGAGCTGGTGGACTGCATATAGAGCAAGCCGTTAATGCCGTTCATCTCGCGCTCGAGTGGCGCGGCAACGGTAGTCTCCAAGGTTTCGGGGCTTGCTCCCGTATAAGCCGCCGTAATCTGAACCTGCGGCGGTGCCACCGCAGGATATTGTTCGACGGCAAGCTGGCGGCTGGCGATCACGCCCAGCAGCGTGATCAGAGCGGCAATCACGACCGCGAAAACCGGTCGATTAACGAAAAAGCCCACGTGCGGCTCCTTTTGACCTGATGGTCGTTACGGTTGGGAAGCCACCGGGGAGAGCGACTCAGAGGTCACTTCTATCCCCGGGCGGACCTTTTGCACGCCGTCAACGACCACTTGCTCGCCGGCCGCCAAACCTTTCTCCACGATCCAGTCCTCACCCGCCCAACTGCCGAGCACGAGGTCACGCCGCTCCACCTTATGTTCTGCATCAATGACGAAGACACTTTGTCCAGTCGGTGTTTTCACCACGGATTTTTGCGGAATCAGGACGGCGTTCGGGCGTTGCCCCAAGGTCAACATCACTCGAACATAAAGACCGGGCAGGAGTTCTTCGTTCGGGTTATCGATCACTGCGCGTAGCGCCACCGTGCCGGTATCGCCATTGACTTTCATGTCGGCGAAATCGAGCTTGCCGGCTTCTTTATAAGTGGAGCCGTCGGGCAAGGTAACCTTGGCCACGGCCCCGCCGGATTCCATCTCGATCGCGCCCGACTGAATGGCTTTCCGCAAAGCGAGCGCTTCGCTATCCGCGACAGTGAAAGTGACATACACCTGGTCGATCCGCTCGACGGTCGCCAAATGCGTCGCTTCGCCCTTGCCTACCAATCGACCTTCAGGGACCAGCGCGGCGCCGATGCGGCCCTCCTGAGTGGTACTAATGCGCGTGTAGCCCAAGTTAAGTTCGGCTTGAGCGATATGGGCCAAGGCCGCCGCCCGCTGCGCCTCTGCTTGGTCGAGCGCCGCCACCGCATCGTTGTAGTCCATCTGACTGATGGCGGTTTCCTTCACCAGCGGTCGGAAACGCGCTTCCCGCGAACGGGCATTGGTGAGCACGGCGTCAACGCCCGCCAGTTCGGCGCGGGCATTGGCCAGCACCGCCTCGAACGGCGCCCGGTCCAGCGTAAACAGCAGGTCGCCCTTCTTTACCTTGCTCCCTTCGATGAAGTGGCGCGCAGCAATCACACCTTCGACACGCGCGCGAATTTCCAGGGAACGATAGGCCGAGACGCGTCCGGCATATTCTTTTGTCACCGGAATGGTGGCAGTTCGTGCTGCAACCGTTTTGACATGTGGCGTTTGAGCCGGAGGGGGTGACGGTAGCTTGCCGCAGGCGGACAAAACCACGAGAGCGCCCGCCAGAGACAGCCGAGAGCGGTGGAAAATCGTCATGGGGCACGGCCTCTGAACTTAGCTTTACTGCCTCTATCGTAATCCATAGTCAGGTCGCGCGGCGCCGCAGGCCTTGGACAATTGCATCCAAGAGAGATGGATTTCCCGGCATAGCGCCACAACATCGCCGCCACAGGAACAGCGATCTCATCACCGTCCGCCGTTCAGTGACGCGGGGCGCGTCTGCGCGCAATACCCCGCCAGGCCACCGACATCCCGGGCGTGCCAACCCAAAATGGGTGCCATGACGTTCAAGACAGTCAGGAGCCGCCGCCAGCAGGTATTCAATGGACTCGATGGGTCGCGCCATCAGGGTACTGGCCGGCAGCTCGCCAATCCGGATTCCCAGTTCGAACACCCTTCGCCGATGCGATCGCTGTCCTGCTCGGTGAGGACAATCTCCAGCCGCACCAGCGGACGCTAACGCAGAAACGCTGGCACCAACGGACAGGCATGGCGCCGACCGCCGGCGCTGGGCACGCGAATGCGCAGCGTCCCGGTCAGCCGCGCATCACGGTCACCGGCACGCTCCAGAACGATCGCATCCAGCAACTGACGGACATGCTCGTAGAACTGCAAAACCCGCCATGCACAACCTTCGCTCAAGCATTGCCTCGCCTGGTTTGAATTCGTGCCCGGCGACATCCTGCAGTTCACGGTGCCCGGCACACCTAAAGGCTGGGCCCGCGCACGCCGGCCCGGCATTTGACGGCATGATGGTAATCGCGGTGGCCTTCGTGCTGCCGATGCTCGATTTCACCGAAAAAAATGCCGCGCGACTGGGCTGGATTATTGTCGCCGACGGCTGGTCCAACGTGGGCTTCTACTTCCGTGGCAACTTCACGCCCAATCGCGGCTTGAGCTTTGGCGACAACCGCTTCGGCGCGAGCGACATCTTCAGTGCCTTGGAGCCGGGGCCGACGTATTTCTTCGGCGTGCTCGCCCTGATCGCGCTGGCCATCATCGGCTTGAAGGCCTTTCGCGGCAGGGCTTGAAGCTGTCGTCATCGCATCCAGCAATAGGGTGAGCCCCGTCTAATCTCTGCCGATTCGCGGCCATCATTACCGAATGCGATGCCATTGGGCACATCGGCCACGATTGCACGGGTCTCTTCGCGCACCCAGCCGTAGGTCGCGAGGATGGACGGATGTTCGGCTCCGCTAAGCCTCAGATGCCAACCGCATCGCGCCACGCCACCGGCGACCACCACGGTGGAAGACATCTCGACCTTAGCGCGCTGCACTCAACCTGGCTCCCTATCATCCTGACGATGATGGGGGGTATCGAGAGATTACAATGCGGCCACAGCGAATGAGTTTTGGCATGATGGCCACTGCTGACCGCAGGAGAAATACAGTGATTGAAGTTTATGGCGGGCCGACACCCAATGTGTTCAAGGTGCTCATTGCACTTGAAGAGCTGGGCATGGCGTACCGACGGGTGCCTGTTGATATCACCAAAGGCGAACAGTTCACACCGGAATTCCTCGCCATTAGTCCTAACAATCGGGTGCCGGCGATTGTCGACCTCGATCCGATTGACGGTCAGGAGCCACTGTCCGTGTTTGAGTCTGGCGCGATACTCGTTTATCTGACCGAGCGAGATTCGCAACACCGCCTGATGCCCTCAGATCTCCGCCACCGAACCGCCGTAATGGAATGGCTGATGTGGCAGATGGCGGGACAGGGCCCCATGCTCGGACAGGCCGGCCACTTCCGCAATTACGCGCCCGAGAAGGTGCCCTACGGCATCATCCGCTATACCAAGGAGTCGGCACGGCTCTATGGCGTACTAGATAAACGACTGGAAGGACGGGAGTGGATCGCGGGCGACTATTCCATCGCTGATATCGCCTGCTGGCCCTGGATATTTTTCCGTGAACAGCACGGCATCGAGCTTAAGGATTATCCGAACGTGGCTCGCTGGTATGAGGCATTCCATGCCCGACCGACCGTCGTCCGCGCGATCGGTACCGATCCAGCGCCGAAACCGCTGACTCTCGACGAAGCCGCGCACAAGCTGCTGTTTCCGCTGAAGGACAATTAACGCGAATTCGAAGGCATTCACGCTATCCCACTGGCGAGGCCTCATCTCCCCTTTCGGCCACCAATCTTCAACCCCCAGCGGGTCTCAGTTGGGGATTTTTATTGCCTGAATGTTCGGACTCCAGCGGTTGCCATTCTCCCAGTTTCAGCTCAGCGAGCGCGCTTCTCGGGCCATTGCTGTCTACGCCTTCCGGCATCTTCCGATTCAGCCACGCTCACACGAACGAACCGCGCGATTAATTGGCGCCATTGGGGCGCGAACGGCGGATTGGAAGCCCGCGCGGGCGCGCCACACAAGCGCCAATCTCCCAGCCTCGCCCCCAAGAGTCGATGACTGGATCCGAAGCACACCTTCCAGGAGTGCCGTGGGTTATTCTCCTGACGCCCTGTGCACCGCTGCGCATTACGCAAACACGTGGCTAATGCGGCTTAATCTCGGGGTTAAATGGACTCGACGGTAGCAACACTTTCCAGGAGGAAACAGAGATGAGCATTCACAGCAGCAGTCGGCAGATTCTGATTCACGGCCTGATGCTCGTGCTAGTCGGATTGGTGTGGGGTCTGGTCGTGCCCAGCACGCCCTATCCAAGACTCGCCCTCGGCGCGCACATCCAGTTCGAAACCAACGGCCTGTTGTTCATTGTTCTGGCAACGTTGCTGCTGGCTCTTCCCCACCGGGTCGGACGCCTGTCGGTTCGGGTGATGCTGCTAGCGGCATGGCTGACATGGGCCATGGCCCTGTCCGAGGTTGGCAATGCGTGGTGGGGCACCAACCAGATATTGCCGATTGCAGCGGCTCAAGCAGGCGCTACCGGCGCCGCGCCATGGCAGGAACTGGTCGTCAAACTCACGCACATTGGTGCCGGACTCTGTTTGATTGTTGCGTGGTTCTTGCTCGTCGTCGGCTTTGTGAAGCGCACCCCCGACCAAGAATGAAATGAGGGGAATAAGCCCCCACCCGGCGGAGCGCTGATTGCGCTCCTTTGTTGCGTTGCTGGTTCTATGCTCGACTCCGCGCGCGGTACCCGGTTAGGCCACCGACATCCCGCGCGCGCTCACCAAAAAATCGATAAACCGCCGCGCCCGTTGCGAGAGGAAGCGTGTTTTGGGATAGACCACGCTCACGCGCTGGCTCAATGGGTAATAGTCGGGCATCAACCAGCGCAGCCTGCCGCGCTCAAGGTCGTCGCCCACGGCCCAGCGCGGCACCAGACCAATGCCTTGATGGGCTTTGAGCAAGGCGTACACCGCATCCGGATCATTGACCTGTACGGGTCCGGAGACTTCAACCGCCTGACGACCGTTCTCCGATTCAAACTCCCAGCGCGCGAAACGCCCGCTGCCCCCCAACGCGACGCAGGCGTGATCAGCGAGTTCGATGGGCGATTCGGGGGTGCCATGACACTCAAGGTAGTCGGGCGTCGCCACCAGCAGATACTCGATGGAATCGATGGGCCGTGCCATTAGCGTACTGGCCGGCAGTTCGCCAATCCTGACACCCAACTCAAAACCTTCGCCAATGAGGTCGCTGTCCTGTTCGGTCAGGACAATTTCCAGTCGCACCAACGGATGCTGGCGCAAAAATTCCGGCACCAGCGGACAGAGCCGGCGCCGACCGTAGGCGCTCGGCGCGCTGATGCGCAGCGTGCCGGTGAGTTGCGCGCCGCGTTCGCCGGCGCGAACCCCGTCGACCGCGTCCAACAGCTGCCGCACATGCTCGTATAACTGCAGGGCTTCTGCCGTAGGCTGCAAACGCCGCGTGGTCCGGGCAAACAATTGCACGCCGAGGCTGCGCTCCAGCGAGGCAATCTGTTTACTGACCGCAGACTGAGTGGTGCCCAACTCCCGCGCGACGGCAGAAAAGCTCCCGGCCTCAAAGGTCCGCACAAAAGCCGCGTAGGCCTGCAACGAGTCCATAGATAAATTCCAAACAGGAATAATTAATAATCTATCACGGGTGTTTCGGATTGGATTCGACTGCATCACGATTCGTTTCGCTGAGCGCAAAACAGAAGCACCTAGGGGAGTGGTTGATGCACAAGAAAATTGGAATCGTCGGCGCCGGTACTGCCGGGCTTCATCTGGGCCTGCTTCTTCGGCAGCACGATATTGAAGTCACGCTGTTTACCGACCGTCGCCCCTCTGAATACGCCGGCATGCGCCTCCTCAATACGGTGGCTCATCACGCGGTGACCCTCGAACGCGAGACCGCGCTCGGCATCAATCACTGGCCGGAAGCCGAATGTGGCTACTTCGGTCACTACTACTACATAGGCGCCAAGCCGCAGGCGCTTGAGTTCTACGGCGACCTGCACGCCCCGAGCCGGGCGGTGGACTATCGCCTCTATCAACCACGCCTGATGGAAGATTTCCTCGAACAGGGCGGCGAGATCGATTACCGGGAAATCCGGGCCGAAGACGTCGCGAGCCTCAGCGCCAATTTCGACTTGCTGGTGGTATGCACCGGTAAAGGCCCGCTGGGCCAGATGTTCCAGCATGAGCCGGCGCATTCGCCCTTCGACCGCCCTCAGCGCGCCTTGTGTGTAGGGCTTTTCAAAGGCATCAAGGAAACCCCTACCCGCGCGGTCACCATGTTCTTCTCGCCGGGCGCCGGCGAAATGATCGAAATCCCCACCCTCAGTTTTAATGGCATGGCCACCGCACTGGTGATCGAAAACATCCCCGGTGGCGATCTGGAAATCCTCGCCAAAACCAAATACGAAGACGACCCGCGCGCCTTCCTCGACCTGCTGCTCTCGAAGCTCCGTCAGCATTACCCCACCTGCGCCGCCCGGATCAACGAAAACGAATTCGATCTCGCCAATAGCCCGCTCGATATCCTGCAAGGCGGCGTCACGCCCACCGTGCGCAAATCTCATGTGGTGCTGGATAACGGCAAGCTGGCAGTGGCGCTGGGCGATGTCCACGCGGTGGTTGATCCGGTGCTGGGCCAGGGCGCGAACGTGGCCTCCTATGCGGCCTGGATCCTGGGTGAGGAGATCATTGCGCAGGACGTCTTTGACGAACGCTTCGTCGAGCGGGTCAATCTCCGCCGTCAGGATCGCGTGCTCGGTGCCACCCGCTGGACCAATTTCATGCTGACCAATCTCAAGGCCATGCCGCTTGAATTGCAGCAGTTCATTTTTCAACTCAGTCAGCACAAACCGCTGGCAGATGTGTTCACCGACAACTTCAACTATCCGGAACGTCAGTGGGATTGCTTTGCGAGCGTCGCCCGCATGCAGGCCTGGTGTGAAGCGCAACTCGCCAAGATTAAACGCGCAAGCGATAACGAACAGCCGACCGCCGCCCAGCCGCTGTCTTCCGCCGCATGAACCTGCCGTCTGCAAGATCGGCATTTACCGGGGCGCCCCTGCGCGAGCCGGTCGCAAGCCGGAGCGCACCCGCGGATTCAAGCCTGTTCCGCCACAGCGTGGCACAGTTTGCGACGGGCATTGTGATTGTCAGTTGCGCCACCGCAGAGGGCGGCGTGCATGGCATGACGGTCAACAGTTTTACCTCGGTGAGTCTCGCGCCTCCGACCGTGCTGGTGTCCTTGAAACCCGGCACGGCGCATCGACTGCTGTCTCAACACGGCCGCTTCGGCGCCAGCATTTTGCAGGCACATCAGCAGGGTTTTTCGGCGCACTTCAGTGGCCGACCAGATAGCACTCTGCAGCCCGAATTCATCACCCGCCAAGCGCAGCCCACGCTCAAGCATTGCCTCGCCTGGTTTGAATGCGAAGTCATTCAACAAGTCGATGTCTACGATCACAGCCTGTTCGTGGCGCATGTCGTCGCTTGCGGGAACGAGTCGGGCGCACCGCTGATGTATTTCGGCAGCCAATATCACCGCGCCGAGGCGCTCGCTTGAGCCCCTCTACGTCATTCATCGCGACCCCACGTTCGAACCCACCCGGAGGACTCAATGACTAAATCCCTGCAACGCAAGATGGCCGGTCACGGCATTTTGATGATCTTCTGCACGCTGCTGTTTGGCGTGGGGCTGTGGATGCATCTGGTCGGCGGCTTTGAAATCCTGCCCGGCTACATCCTGCATTTCAGCGTGCCCGGCACGCCCGAAGGCTGGGCCCGGGCGCACGCCGGCCCGGCTTTGAACGGCATGATGGTGATCGCGGTGGCCTTCGTACTGCCGATGCTCGATTTCACCGACAAAGCCGCCGCCCGACTGGGCTGGATTATTGTCGCCGACGGCTGGTCCAACGTGGGCTTCTACTTCTTCGGCAACTTCACGCCCAATCGCGGTTTGAGCTTTGGCGACAACCGCTTCGGCGCGGGCGATATCTTCAGCACCCTGGCGCTGGGGCCGGCGTATTTGTTCGGCGTGCTCGCCCTCATCGCGCTGGCCATCATCGGCTTGAAGTCCTTTCGCGCCGGCGTTTGAGTGCTGCTCCCGGCCGGGGTGCGTGAGGCGTACCCCGCGCCCGAAGCGCTACTGGCCAAGCGAAGTGACTGCGTTATTCTTGCGCGCTCTTGAACAGAGCAGCCCCTATGACCGACATCCGCCGCCGCGTGCTTACCGCGCTCACCCTCGACCGCACGCCGGGCTTCAATTACTCCGGCAATTTCCTCGGCGTTCGTTTCACCGATAGTTCTCCGCAGCGCTCGGTGCTGGTCGTCGATCAGGGTTTGCATTGCGAAGACGAAGCGGGCCATACGGACATTGGCGCCGTTTGCCTGCTGGCAGACGTCTCCATGGGCACGGTAGTACGCGCCAATCTTTCCCCCGAGCAACGTCTGGCGACCGTGAGCCTGACGCTGCAATTCACCGGTTCGCCCTTCACCGGTTCGCTTGAGGGCACAGGAACATTCGAGAATTTTGTCGACGGCACAGACAGCCGCCAGGGGCTTTGTCGCGTGTCGGTCACTGCAGACGGGCGTCAGGTGCTCTACGGAACCGGCGCCTTCATGGTGATGAATCCACCGCCGGGCCGCACCATGTATCCGCTGGTCAGCGCGGACCACACCAAAGCCGACCCGCTGGCCGAACACGCGCTCGAACCGCATGAAACGGCACTACTGTCCCGCGCCGATCGCGCGCTGGACAGCACCCAGGGCGCACGGGGATTTTTACGGTATTTCTGGGGCTTTTTACCCGAAACCACCAGCGACGGCGCACGCTGCCAAATCGACAACGGCCCGCATCTGGGCAATCGCGTGGGGCATATGCAGGGTGGCTTGCAGCTGGGGATGGTGATCATCACCGCCGAAGCGGCGCTGCCTGCAGGCTGGCGGGTGGCCGGCATTTCGGCGTTCTTCCTTAGCGCGGGAGAAGGCAGCGGCATTACCGCCCTCTCCCGCATCGAACACCGCGGTCGCAATACTGCGGTGGTCCGCACCACGCTCACCGCGCAGAGCGGGCGGCGCGTGCTGGACGCCGTGACCACCCATCTACGGCGAGAGTGATCAGGGCCGCGCGGCGCGGCGAGTGACTTCAGGTCGCCGCCCGCGGGCGCTGCAAACTCAGCAGCCCAAGAATGACCGCCAGCACCAGATAAGCCCCCACGAACTGCCACACCAGCGTTTGCGCCACGCCAGTCAGCGCCCATGGCCAGTACAGGCCGCCGCTGGCCTCTACCGAGTGGATGACGCCAAACAGGCTTAACCCCGCCGCCACCAGCAAACTCAACACCGCGGCCCGATAACGCCCGTCGATTAGCGCGGCGAGCAGCGTGCCCCAAATCATCGAAGTGATAATGAACCCGTTGCCCAAAGCCACGATGAGCGCCAACTCCGGCAAGCCGCGCTCGGTCGAGGCCATCAATTCGGCGAAGCGCGCCGGCGCGATGTACATCGGGTCGCCCAGCTTGATCGCGAGCAGACGCGCAATCGCCGGAAAAAAGCTGAATGCCACCGCCACCGCGTAACGGCTGGGCGTGGCGACAAATGCTTGCGCCGTCATTTCCAATGACACGAACACCAGAATCGGCGCCAGCACCGCCAGCGGCAGCAGCGCGCTGACCACCGAGAGATAACCGAGCACGCCGCCTAGCCCGACAAACAGGCCAGTCAGCAGGGTATAGCCGCTGCCCGCGCCCATTTTCTTGTACGCCGGATGCCCGATGTACGGCGTGGTTTGTGCCACACCACCCAACAGCCCGGCGACCAGCGTGGCAATCGCCTCCACCAGCAGGATGTCGCGGGTGGCGTAATCGTCGCCCGCCGCCCGCGCGCTCTCGGCGTTATTGATGCCCCCAATCACCATCAACAAACCGAAGGGCAAAAAGAGCGGGAGATAGGGGACGGTGGCGGGCAGGCCGTCCAGAAACCCGAGGCTGGGCAGCGGCAAGGCAGGCTGCCACACGAGCGGCCCCGGGGCGTGATAACCGGGGCCAGCCAAGCCCAGCGGCCCGAGCGTGTAGTAGAGCAGCAAGCCCACCACCAGCGCGGCGAACACGCCAGGGATATGCCACGGCAGCGCGCCGCGCGCGACCACGCCGTAGAGAATCACGCCGAGCGTCGCCATGCCCACGATAGGCGCGCTCATAACTTCCAGCAGCGGTAAAAAGCCGATCAGCATCAGCGCGATGGCGGCGATCGCCCCCAGCAAGCCGGCGCGCGGCACGAGCCGTCCGATCCACCCGCCCACAAACGACAACACGAACTTGAACACGCCCATCACGATCATGCCGGCCATGCCGAGATGCCAGGTCGCAATCGCCGCCGCGTGAGGATCCATCCCGCCGGCTTTGTAGGCCGTGAAGGCGGGGCCGAAGACCAGAAACGCCAACCCAATCGTGGTGGGAGTATCGATACCAAGCGGCATCGCCGTGACGTCGTCGCGACCAGTGCGGCGCGCCAGCCGCCAGGCCATGAGGGTATAGAGCAAATCGCCCACCAGCACGCCGAGCGCAGTGCCCGGGAACATGCGGCCAAACACCACCTCGGCCGGCATCTGGAAAATGCCGACCAGCGCGCTGGCCAAAAACCCGAGCACGGCAAGATTGTCGACCAGCAGGCCAAAGAACCCGCTGAGATCGCCAGCGCAGAAGACGCGTCGCGCGCTATGGCTCATAGCGCGCGCTCTGAATCGCCACACCCAAGGTCGACCTCACGCCCGATGAATCGGGTCCACCCACAGCACCTGCTCGGGTTTTTCCACGGGTTCAATGTTGAGATTCACCACCACGGCTTCGTTATCACTCCGCACCAGCACGCATTCGAGCGTCTCGTCGGTGGAGGCGTTGATCTCCTGATGCGGCACGAACGGCGGTACAAAAATGAAATCGCCGGGACCGGCCTCGGCGGTGAACTCCAGCTGTTCACCCCAGCGCATCCGCGCGCGGCCCTTGAGCACAAAAATCACGCTCTCCAGCGCGCCATGGTGATGAGCGCCGGTCTTGGCATTGGGATGGATATGCACCGTGCCCGCCCAGATTTTCTGGGCGCCGACGCGAGCGAGATTGATCGCCGCCGCGCGATTCATGCCCGGAGTCTGCGCGGTGTTGGTATCGAGCTGGTCGCCGGGAATCACTTTTACCCCGTGCAGTTTCCAATCCACCGGCGCGTGGTCGTGATCATGGTCATGGTCGTGTGAATGCGGATGGTGGTGATCGTCATGACCCATGGGGCGCTCCGACATTAAGGGTGGAACTTTGACCCTAACGAAGTTGTGCGATACCGACAAGGCGCGCCCACAGCCTTGTTGGCGTGCCGATTGCGGCGCTGGGCTATCTCAATCCCATACTCGCGGGCGCCGCGATGGCCTTGCGTTGGCCCTCAACGGTCGTGAATTCGGCATTGTTGAGACGGGCAGAGTTGTCGCGCTTCTGTATGACCCGCGGGCGGCCGTCACCGATGGCTTCCCGAAGCCGCTGATTGTCAGCACACTTGTGACCACACATAGGCCCGCAGCGTCACCGCCAATACACCGCCACAATTGCTCAGATGGATCGCGTGAACAATCCACCGCGTACGGCTTACAGAAACCTGCTTTACGCCGGCCTTTTCGTGCTGGCGGTGCTGGCCGTCTTTACGGTTGGCTACCGCATGGCCGGCTGGTCGTGGGCCGACTCTCTATACATGGTGGTCATTACCGCCTTCAGCGTGGGCTTTGGCGAAGTCCACCCTGTCGACAGCAACTGGCTAAGAGCGTGGACGATGGCGCTCATCGTGCTGGGCTGCACCGGGGTCATCTTCGTGACCGGTACGATGGTGCAGTGGCTGACCGAATCTCAAATTAACCGGGTGATAGGTGGCAAGCGAATGGAAAGCGAGATCGAAAAGCTCAAAGGCCACGCGATCGTGTGCGGCTTTGGTCGACTGGGTCGCATGCTCGCCACGCAACTCGAGCGGGGTGGCATGCCGTTCGTCATCCTCGATCAATCGCCCGAGCGCGTGCGGGAAGCGCGCGAAATGGGTTGGCTGTCCATGCAAGGCGAAGCGACGGATGAAACGGTCCTGCGTGCCGCCGGAATTGAGCGGGCACGCGTGTTGGCCACCGTCCTGCCCAACGATGCCGCCAATGTGTTTATCACCCTGAGCGCGCGCGACATGAATGCCGGAATCCAGATCATCGCGCGCGGCGAAGTGCCTTCCACCGAGCGCAAGCTGCTGCAGGCTGGTGCCAATCGCGTGGTCTTGCCAGCGCATATCGGCGCCGACCGCATCGCCCATCTCATCCTTCATCCGAACGCGCGCGAACTGCTGGGCAGCACCACCCAAGCCGGCGTTGAGTTCGAACACCACCTCACCGAACTCGGTCTCGACATGGAAGAAATCGAAATTGGGCCTGGCTCGCGGTGGATTAACCGCCCGGTAGGCGATGTGGAGCTTGCGGCCGCCGGTAAACTGATGGCGGTGGCCATCCTGCGTGCCGGTGGTGGCACTGAAATCAATCCCGCCGCCAACGCCATTCTTAACCCGGGTGACGCGCTGGTGGTGTTACGCAGAGGAGTAAGAACTTGAGCCAAGAGAGCCGCCGCGCCGGCGCAATCTCCCCGATGAATGCCGCGCTGACGAGTTTGTTCGAACGACTCCTGCGCGATAGCGGATCGCCGACCAGCCCCGAGTGGGACGCGACCGACAGCCGACTCGATCCGGCCGTGTATCACGATCCGGCCATTCTTGAACTGGAAAAGTCGCGAATTTTTCGTCGCCTGCCGCTGTGTCTGGGTTATGCGGACCAACTCCGCGAACCCGGCAGTGTGTTAGCTCGCGACCTGCTCGGCCTGCCCATACTCATGACTCGCGACCGGACGGGCGAAATTCACGTGTTGCTGAATGTGTGCCGCCATCGCGGCGCGCGGATGGTCAAAGACGAAAACGAGGTGTGTCGCCACAGCGGTTTGTCCTGCCCTTATCACGCCTGGACCTACGAGCTGAACGGCGCGTTGCGCGGCGTGCCGAAACCCGAAGCCTTTCCGCTCGTCGACAAGCGCCACAGCGGCCTGCGCAAATTGCCGTCAGTCGTTCGGCACGGTTTCATCTGGGCCATTCTCGACCCCGCGCAAACCGATATCGACGTGGCGAGTTTTCTCGGTGATATCGATGACGATCTTGCGACCCTGGGACTGGGCGAGCACTACTTCTTTCGCCAGCGCGTGCAGCGACGGGCGACCAACTGGAAGCTGATGCTGGACGCGTTTCAGGAGACTTATCACATCAAAAAGCTGCACGCCCCGACCATCGCTCCCTTCTTCACCGACGTGAATCCGGCGGGCGAGGCAGTGGGCTTGCACACGCGCATTCTGGTCGGCCGCGACCGGCTGGCCGACGCAGAAACCTTACCCTCCGAGCAGTGGGATTTGCGCCGCCACGCCACGCTGACGCACGTGATTTTCCCCAACAGCCTGCTGATCTATCACCCGGATTCCACCAGCCACATGGGCATGTTTCCCACCGGACCGAACGAGATGACGTTTGTACACACGATGTTCATCCCGGAGGACGCTAAAACGGAGAAGCAAATTGCGCATTGGGATCGCAACTTCACGATGATCGACGGCGGCGTCTTCAGCGCCGAAGATCTTTTTATCTCCGAGCAGATTCAAATTGGTGTCGCGTCCGGCGCGAATGAGGCGCTGGTGTTTGGGCGACAAGAGCATCATCTGCGGCGCTTTCACGAAAATGTTCGCGCAATGATTGAGACCAAGGATTAGGGGAACGGCGCTGGCGCTCGCGCACCAACGCCGCCGTGCGGCTTAGCTTAAAAACGAAACTCGTATTCCAGCTCAAACTTGAACGCGCCGTCGGGTGTTTCATCGGTCAAACCGAGCAGATAACCAAGGTTGTATTTCAGTTTGCTGCCGCCACCCAGCAGCACCGTTCCGCGTGCGGCGGGGCCGATGAAGTGCTCCTGCGCGTTGAGGTCATTGGCGTCTGTCAATTCGCCAATCCCGCCGTAGGCTTCAAATCCCGGCTCAAAAGCGGAATTCAGCCGGTAGTAAGTCCCCCAGGCGTATTCGAACTCAACGCCGCTGTCGGCCCTGTCCGAGAATCCCTGTTCGAAAATCGGATTGGCGACCACCACAAACTTGCCGAAATCCTTCTCGAGCAGAATTTTCCATTCCAGCGCATGGTCGCCGTCGTGCGTGAGGCCTTTGGCGTATTCCACGTAGGCACCAACATCCAGCCAATACTCACCGGGCTCGGTGAGTTGCACGATGTTCTCCCAGGCAAACTCGGTAAGGGTGTTGGACTCGCCCGGCTCGCCCTCAGCCTCAAGGAACACGGCCGTATGCCAACGCGCGGTCGGGCTGTAGCCGATTTCGTAGAGGAAAGTGCGACCGTCGTCCTTGCCCGCGTTGGCGTCGACGCTCCGGTGACCCCGGAATTCGAGTTCCCATTCGCCCTGCTCCACATAGGGCGAATACACCTTGAAACCGGCCTCGGCGTCGCGTGAGCCCAGCAGGCTGCCGCCAATCAACAGCATCACCGCGAGCGGAACGCCGATGGCGCGCCGATGCGCTGAGGTATCCCCACGGCCCATCCACCGCGAGGCCAACAGCAGCACCCCGATCGTCAGCGCATAGGCGATAACCTGACTTTCCATCGGCGCCGCGATATAGCCGACCAGCGCGGACAGCGCCTGACCCAGCGGGCTCGCGTCGGCAATCAGCGACGAGCTATCCCAGACAATCTCCGTCCATGAGGACAGATAGCCCGCCTGATTCAGGAACGCGATGGCACGGGCGGCCATACCGGCAGCGAGGAGTGAAATCAGCACCGAGGTAGCGGCAAACAGGCGGCGCGTCGGCACTAGCCGTAAGCCCCTGAACACCGCGTAGCCGACCGCAATCCCGGTGCACAAGCCCGTGGCAGCGCCAACCGAAGCCTGGCCGGCACTGGTCGCCCCGCCGGCCATTAAACCGTTCAGGAACAGCACAATTTCAGCCCCCTCGCGGAGCACCGCCAATCCCACCGCCACCGCCAGCGCGTACATGGGGCGAGTGCCGGACGCGACCGATCCCCCGAGGATTGTGGCTTGATGCGCCAGATCGCGCCCATGGCGGGCCATCCAGACCGTATGCCAACTCAGCATAAGAACCGCCGCAAAGAGGACGCCGGCGTTAAACAACTCCTGCCCGACACCTTCCGCGGCGCTCGCCAGTTGCTCTGCAAACCTCGCGGCGACCAGCGCACCGCCGAGTCCGGCCAGCACACCAGCCACCAACCAGCGGGTGCGCCCGGGCAGCCCGGCGGTGGCAGCGGCTAGTACGCCGACCACCAAAGCAGCTTCCAGCACTTCACGAAAAAAAATGAGGGCAACGGCAAACATAAAGCACTCCAGAAGTCAGATTTTCCCGGTGGGGGATTTATTCAACGACGACCCGCCCCTGCGCGGTGGCTTGATTGAACTCGCCAAAAAATGGATAGCTGCCGGGCGCCAGGGGCCCGATAAACAGCGGGACAGAGGCCCCGCCCGGGATGATTTTTTCGCGTTTGAGTTCGTAGCTTTCGAACTCTTCCGGCGTTGGGTCAAGGTTCTTGACCAAGACTTTTACCTTGACGTTGGCAGGGATACGGAGCTCGGCCGGCTCAAATCGGTGGTTGCGGATGACGAGCTCAACGGGCGCGCCGTCCGCCAGGGCCGGGACGGATAGCGTGCTCATGAGGCTGAGCAAACAGACCGTAACGATTCGGGAACGAGTATGGGGTGATTGCATTGTCGGTTCCTCAAGCTCACTTTAGTCTAAATGATATAGATTCGCATTTAGAATACAAGCGAAAACTGTGACACTCCACCCCCTCGAACATTCGGCGCATCCGGAGCGGACCAGTGCCCCGGATGCGTCGGTATTTTTAGATCAGGCGTAAATCGGCGGCTTGCGCGAAGCCCACGGCAAGGCCTGCTCGAGTTGTCCTGCCAGACTGTAAAGCGTCTCCTCATCGCCCAGACGCCCGACGAACTGCATCGCGAGCGGTAATCCCGCTTTCGACTGCCAGAGCGGCAACATCACCGCCGGCTGCCCGGTGGTGTTGAACAGCGGCGTGAACGCCGAGTACTCGTTCATGAGCTGCCGCCACCAACCCTGCACATCCACGCCCTTCGCGTTCTGGTTCAACTCGCCGAGTTTCGCGACATCACGCACCAGGCCCGGGGTTAGCAACACATCGTAACGAGACATCACCTGCCCAATCTGTCGCGACACGCCGTTCTGCCACGCCATGGCCTCTTCCATCTGCATCGCCTTCAGGGATTGCGCGTAGCGATAAACCTCAAGCGTGACCGCTTCCACCGTTTTAGGACCAATCTTGCGACCGGTGATCGCCGCAAACTGCTCCATGAAATAGCCGAGGGTGGTCGCCCAGATTCGCATCGAGGATTCGTTGAATTGCGCCTCGTTATAATCGAGTCGCACGGGCTCGCAGACGTGCCCCAGATCTTCCAGGAGCTGCCGGGTATCGTTCAGACGATTGCGAATCTCGCGCGTAATCGGCACGGCGCCGGGCGTGCGGTCGACCACTCCAATCCGTAACGATCCCGGCGGCGTCAGCGCGGCGCTGAGGAAACCGCGACGCGGTGGCGTCGCATCGTAAAAGTAACCGGCGTCGGGCCCCGCGAGCGCATCCATCAAGGCCGCGGAATCGCGCACGGTGCGCGTCTCCGCAAACTCTACCGCCAGACCCCAGAGGAAAATCCCGCCGTCGGGTCCGGTCGGGGTGCGACCGCGACTCGGCTTCATGCCGACCAAGCCGTTGCAGGCAGCCGGAATTCGAATCGAGCCACCGCCGTCGTTTGCGTGCGCAATCGGCACCATGCCCGACGCCACCGCTGCCCCCGCGCCGCCAGACGAGCCCCCCACCGAGTGCCCCGTATGCCAGGGATTGCGCGTCGGCCCGTAAACGAGCGCTTCGCTGTTCGCGTTGAAGGCCATCTCCGGTGTAGTGGTGGTGCCCACCGTCACCAGACCAGCGGCGCGACAGCGTTTCATCAGTTCGGTGTCGGCACCAAACTTCACGCCCGCCGCCAGACGCGATCCTGCGGTAGTGGTCATCCCCTTGAAGTGCATGCCAAATTCCTTGACCAGAAACGGCACGCCGCGAAACGGCCCATAGGGCAAGCCCGCCTTGATTTCGGCGACCGCGAGATCGCGCAGCTGTTGAACCACGCAGTTGAGTTGCGGATTCAGTCGCTCCACGGCGTCGATCGCGGTATCCACCAAATCAAGCGGCGACACTTCCTTGCGGCGGATCAACTCCGCCAGACCCAGACCATCGTAAGTGCTGTACTCGGGGAAAATCATGCTCGGCTCCTTGCTGACCTTTTTGTTACGGAGCCTTCAGTATGCAGGCAAAAGACGGGGTCGAGGCCTGCGACAAAAGCTTACAAACTGCGACAGCCCTGTGATTCGCAGGCGAGAGAGACAGGTCTAGGCTTCATCCCAGTTGTCGGGTTGCCTAAAACACCGACGACAGCACATCAACCCTGAAGATGAGGTCACATCCCATGAATACCCGTATCGCCAAGTCCATTGTCCTTGCCGCTGCCACCGGTCTTTTGCTCACCAGCCTCGGCGCCAGCGCCGCCGGCCACAAGTGCCCGAAAGGCCAGAAGTGGGACAAGGAAAGCAAAACCTGCGTCGAAAAGAAGGCCGTGAAGAAGTAAGCCCTGACGCGCAGTTTCCTGCGCATCATGTCGACTTCACCGAGAGGGGCTTAGGCCCCTCTCGGCTTTTAAGGATGCCGGTGATTCAATGCGCAAGATGAATACAGCAATCAGCAAGCCAGCGCTGCGTGGCCTTCCCGCCCAATCCCGCCGCCGCCTGCGGCTCCCGCTGTTGCTGCTCGGTGCCCTGCTCTTCAATGTGCTCGCCATTGCCAGCCTCACCTTGCACGCCCTGCGCGGGGAACGGGCGGAGCTCGAAGCCTCGCTGGAAACCGCCCGCGAAAGCGCGCTGACATTACTCGGCATTCAAACCGAGCAGGCCCTCGCCGACGCCGTCAACACGCCCTTCCTGCTGCTGAAGAACCTGCGCCCGGAAGACATCACGCCGGCGCGTATCGATAACCTGCGTGAACGCTTCCCAAGCGTTGAAGAGGTGCTGATTCTCGACCGCCATCTGCACCTCCAACAGGCTTTTCCGGCACGACACTCCAAGCACAAACAGCTGGCCAACCACTGGCTCGCCGAACGCGCTCAACAAGAACGCAAAAAAGTGGCGCATGAACCGTTCGCGCTGCATACCTTTGCGGAGACCGTCGACGGGCACACGGCTCTGGTCGCTTTTCAAGCGCTCAGCGAGCAAACCACGCCTGAGCCCGAGCGCTGGATATTGCTGCGATTCAGGCTGGAGCAGGTGCTAGCGGATGAGGTCTCGCCGCTGTTGTCCGACTTCAAGGATGAAAACGGCAGTACCGCGCTGCTGCTCGCGCCGGACGCTCCCGCGCCCAAGAAAGACCTGCTGGTGGACATCAACAGCGTGCTGCCCGGCTGGCAGCTTGCGACCAGTCGGGTGGGGCCCGACGGTCACGCCGGTACCTCCGCCCTGCATGAGCTCGCCATCATCGGCCTTGCCGCTGGCGCGCTGGTGGCAATTGCCTTAACCGTCATCGCGGGCTGGTCGGAAATCCGGCGGGAGCATGCCTTGCTCGATTTGCGGAACCGCTTTGTCGCCAATGTGTCGCACGAGCTGAAAACGCCCTTGTCGCTGATCCGGATGTACGCCGAAACCCTGTTCCTGCAGCGTCAGCCGGACCCCCAGAAACAGCGCGACTATCTGCAGATCATGCTGCGGGAATCGGAGCGCTTGTCGCTGATGATTAACGACGTCCTGAGCTTCACCAAGCTGCGGGAAGGGAGCGGCGCGTACCAGCTCAACGCCCACGATTTGCGCGCCACCGTGTCCTCGGTGCTCGAGCAATACCGCACGCATTTTGCCGGCCGCCGACTTGAGATCACGGTCGCGCTGGACGAAGCGCTGCCGGGCATTGCCCACGACCCCAACGGCGTCACGCAAATCCTGCTCAACTTGCTGGATAACGCCTCGAAGTATGCTGGGTCGGGCGGTCAGGTTGATGTGACGCTGCATCGTGCAGGCGACCGGGTTGAACTCGCGGTGACCGACCACGGCACCGGGATCCCGCCTGCCGTCAGCGAACGCCTCGGCCGCACCTTGCGCGATGGCGAGATGGCGGAGGAAGCTGAAGGGAGCGGGCTGGGGCTTGCTCTGGTGGCGCAAATTGCCGCCGCTCATCACGCGAGTTTTACGCTCGAAGAACCCGCTGAACACACCGGGGTGCGCGCACAGGTCTCATTTCCGCCGGAGGATAGAACCGCATGAAACCGAAAGGCCGCATTCTCGTTGTCGAGGACGACCCGGCGATGCGCGCCGGACTCTGCGACAACCTTGAATTCGAAGGCTACCTTGCACTCGCGGCTGGCGACATCAGAACCGGTCTAAGCCTCGCCACTACGCAGCACCCGGATTTGATCCTGCTTGACCTGATGCTGCCTGACGGCAGCGGGCTGTCGCTGTGCAAGCAACTCCGCACCAACGGCTTTGATGGCCCGATTATCATGCTGACCGCGCGCGCCGAGGAAATGGACCGCGTCATCGGTCTGGAAACCGGGGCCGACGACTATGTGGTGAAACCTTTCAGCCTGCGCGAACTACTCGCCCGCATCCATGCGCATTTACGCCGGGCGCAAGCCAACGCCGCAGCACCCGACGAGGTGCTGATTGGCGTCGCTACGGTTGATTTTGCCCGGCATCTGCTGCTGAGAGAGGGACAGCCGCAGGAAACCAGTGCCCGCGAATTTGCGCTCTTGCGCTGCCTGGTCGCGCACCGCGGGCGGACCGTCTCGCGCGATTTGCTACTGGCCGAAGTGTGGGGCCACAGCGAGGATTTGATTACGCGCGCGGTCGACAATTTCATCGTGCGCCTGCGTCGGAAAATCGAGCCAGATCCTGCCTCGCCGCGCTACCTGCTCACGATCCACGGCAGCGGCTACAAACTGATTGAGCAGCCCGCCCAGCGCCTCACCTGATCAAAGCTTACGGCACCACTTGCCTAGCGGCGCCGATTGTTCCGCCAGACCCACAGCGCGACCACGCCCAGCGCGGCCGCCACCACCCACCCGGTCCATTGATGGGCCTCGTCGACCGCGGCATTGAACTGCGCGATGTCGGTGCCATAGCGGTCCCAGAGAAAATGGCCTAGCCAGACGAACACCGGCACGCTGAGCAGCGCGGCAAGCCCGTCCCACATGAGAAATGTCAGGTATCGCACGCGAAGCGAGCCTGCAGAGAAAAAGATCAGGCTGCGGAGACCGGGGAGAAAGCGGGCGATAAAGAGCCCCTTGGCCCCGTGGCGGTCAAAAAAACG
>CANFVX010000023.1 GCA_947450495.1 Gammaproteobacteria bacterium | reverse complement strand
TCTGTGGCACCGGGTGCGGTGAGTTGGACCAATCTCGTTGATGGTGACGCGGTGAGCGCACCGGTGTCGCTGGTCTCGCCAACGCTGAGCACGAGCAGCCATGTAAAGGCCGGCGCTTATCAACAAACAGCCTCATCGACTCTGACTGGCGCCGACGCAACCAACTACAGCTTCGGCGGCTTCACCACTTCGACCGCGAACTACACTGTGTCCAAGTTGGCGCTGACCGGCGCCGCGATTGCCGATGGCACTTCGGTGTATGCCGATATCCTGATACCCGGCGCGCTGAGTTGGGACAATCTTGTTCAGGGTGATGCGGTGAGAGCCGAGACTTCGCTGGTCTCGGCTCTCACAAGCACCAGCGGCAAGGTGAAAGCGGGCGGCTATTTTCAGACGGCCTCGGCTGTGCTGACGGGCAGTGATGCGGCGAACTACAGCTTTGGCGGGTTCTCGACCAGCGCAGCTAACTACGAGGTCTCAAGACGCGCGTTGTCTGGCGCCGCGATAGCCAGCGGCGATTCGATCTACGGCGCTGCGCTGGCACCGGGCGCAGTGAGTTGGACCAATCTCATTGACGGTGATGCGGTGACAGCGACCGCGTCGCTGGTCTCGCCGACATTGAGCTCGAGCAGCCACGAGAATGCCGGCGCGTATCAACAAACCGCCTCATCGACTCTGACTGGCGCCGACGCCGCCAACTACAGCTTCGGTGGCTTCACCACTTCGACCGCGAATTACACTGTTTCCAAGCTGGCGCTGACTGGCGCCGCGATTGGCGATGGCAGTTCGGTGTACGGCGCCACGCCAGCGCCGGGAGCGCTTAGCTGGACCAACCTTATTGATGGTGATGCGGTGAGCGCGGCGGTGTCATTGGTCTCACCGACCTTGAGTTCGAGCAGCCATGTAAAGGCCGGCGCTTATCAACAAACAGCCTCATCCACTCTGACTGGCAGCGATGCCGCCAACTACAGCTTTGGCGGCTTCACCACTTCAACCGCGAACTACACGGTTTCCAAGTTGGCGCTCATTGGCGCTGCGATTGCCGATGCAGACTCCGTGTACGGCATCACCCCAGTGTCAGGCGCGCTCACGTGGACGAATCTCTTGGACGGCGATGCAGTGAGCGCAGTCGTGTCGCTGCTCTCGCCAACGCTGAGTTCGAGCAGCCATGTGAACGCCGGGTCTTACCAGCAAACAGCCGCCTCCACGCTCACTGGCGCCGACGCCGCCAACTACAGCTTTGCCGGCTTCACCACTCCAAGCGCCAACTACACCGTAAGCCCGCTTGCGCTGGCCGGTTCAATCGCCGCTGGCAGTTCTATTTACGGCAGCGCCCTTGTGCCCGGCGCGCTCACCTTAACGAACGTGCTGGCGGGGGATTCGTTCAGGGCGGTGGTGTCGATTGCCACCGCCGGCAACACCAGCACCAGCGGTCATCTGGAGGCGGGGAATTACATCGGCATTGAATCCATTGGCGAGTTGTCGGGCACGGATGCGGCGAACTACAGCCCTGACGTGGTGGTGGGTGGATATACGGTGTCGCCGCTGGTGTTGACCGCATCGGGCATCGCGTCCGCGCAGTCGGTGTATGGCGTTATGCCGGCCGTGGGCGCGGTGAGTTGGAGCAATTTGGTGAACGGCGATCAGCTGAGTTCGGTGGTGTCGCTGGTGTCGCCAACGTTCAGTAGCAGCGGCAATTTGCGCGCAGGGAGTTACCAGCAGGCGGCCTCGTCGATTTTGTCGGGCGCGGATGCGGCGAACTACAGCTTTGCGGGTTACACCACGCCGAGCGCGAACTACACGGTAAGCAAACTGGCGCTCACGGGCTCGATCGCCAAAGGCACTTCCATCTACGGCAACACGCTCGTGCCCGGCGCCGCTACCTTCACCAACGCGATTGTTGGCGACGTGCTAGGCACCGCGACGCGAGCGGTGGCCACTGCCGGCCGCACCAGCAGAGGCGGCAAGCTGAAGGCCGGCAATTACACCGGGATTGAGTCCGTAAGCGCCTTGTCGGGTGCAGACGCCGCGAACTACAGCTTCGCCAACGTGAAGGGCAATTACACGGTGACGAAGCGGGCGCTTGCGGGTTCGATCAGCACGGGCACCTCGAACTTCAAGGCGACCCTGAAACCAGGCACCCCCAGATTCACCAACAAGATCACCAACGATGTCTTTGGAAAGATAGTGGTGGGCGTCAACACCACCGGAAAACTGAAGAGTGGCTTCCTGCCGGTGGGCAGCTATACGGGGATCGAGTTCATCAAGAGCCTGTCTGGTGTGGACGCGGCGAACTACACGTTTGCCAACGTGAAGGGGAGCTACAAGGTCACGCAGTAGGGGGCTTCGGTGATCGAGTTTGACGCGTCTCATCACCGCGCCCACCAAGTGTTGCTCAGGCTTTGGACTTTCCGTCGCGCGAGCCTTCAATGGTCACTGGATTTTCTTGTTTGTCGCCGGATCAGTGCCCAGATGCTTGAGTACGACCGGCGGTCGGTTGGGGAACTGCGCTACGAGGTTCAGTTCTCCCGCCATGCTCTCCACTTAGTGCCGTAGCGTGGAGAGCAGCCTGTCGCTGCGCTTTTCCAGCAGGGAAATGGTGTCTCGGCACACGCCCAAGGTGGCCTCCAACTGCTGCCGAGTTTGCGGGGCCGCTTGGCGTAAATCTTAAAGGGTGGCCAATTCCATGGCGCGGGTTTCAATCCGCTCATGCCGCAGCGTTTGCTTCGACCTTGAGGCGGCGCGAGTCAAGCTCGCGTCGCCTTCGTCTCGCGCCACTCACCGCTGCTGCGCCGACCACGCGGCGCCCAGCAGGTTGAAGATGAGATAGCACGCCAGGCGCGCCGTGATCCCGGAGGGATCGTAGGCGGGGCAGAGCTCCACGATGTCGAAAATGCTCACGCCGTGGCGGCCGATCATGCGTGCGGCGGTGATGATTTCGCGTGAGGTGAGTCCGCCCGGTTCCGGTCCGCTGGTGCCCGGCGCGTAGGCGGCGTCGACGCCGTCGGTATCAAAGCTCACATATAGCGCGCTGGTGCCATTGCCGGCAATCGTGAGCGCGCGATTCATCACTTCCACAATGCCGAGTTCGATGATGTCGCGCATCGCGAAAATGCTGATGCCTTTCGACTTCACATACTCAAACTGGCGGCGCGTGTTGAGTGAGCCGCGGATGCCAATCATCACCATATTGCGCGGGTCGAGGTTGGGCAGTTCGGCAAGCCGGCAGGCCTCGGACCAATTGGAAAAACGCTCGCCGTCGACTTCTTCTTCGGCATCCATATTGGCGTCGAACACGATGTAGCCAATCTTGCCGGGGGTGGCCTCCGAGAGCGCCTCGCCGATGGAAGCGGGAATGGAATGATCGCCGCCGATGAAAATGCCGGTCGCGCCTGAGCGAATAATTTCGGCCGCACTTTGCTTCATGGCCGCGCGGCACTTGGCGGGATTCGCTGGCACCATCGGCGCGTTGCCGCAGTCAACGAGATTAAACGCCTCGAACAGATCCACATCGTCATCAAAAAAATACGGGCCGTATTGGCGCGAGGCGTCGCGCAAACCGCGCGGACCGTCGGCGGCGCCGGTGCGCCAAATCCCGCCCATGTCGTAGGGCATGCCAAGCAGCGCGGCTTTTACGCCCGCTGCGCGCAACAGCTCGGCGCGGGCTTCCATGAACGGCGCGCCAATAAACGTCGACGGCGGGCGCAGACTGATAATGCTCATGGGGGGCTTTCTGTTTAGAGCGCTTCGTCGTATTGATTGGGCCGACGGTCGCGCAACACCTGGTTGTGATCGTTCCAGCGTCGTTTGCGCCGTGCGTCCGACACATTCACCGTGGCGAGCACGATTTCTTCTGCGTCGGTGCTGGCAGGCCCGCCAACCGGCCAGCCGGTGTAGCTGCAGATGAGGCTTTGGCCAATGAACGCCTGACCGCGCTCGGTGCCCACGCGATCGGCCGCCGCGACAAACATCGAGTTGGTGTGAGCGGCAGCCATCGCAATGATGTTGGCCATCGCTTCGCGCTGCGGGTCCTGACCCGGAATCGGCACCCAGTTGGTGGGCACGCAGACGATGTCGGCGCCGCGCAGCGCGCAGCTTCTATACGCTTCCGGAAACCATTGGTCGTAGCAAATCATCACCCCGATGCGGCCAAAGGCCGTGGGGAAGACGGGAAAGCCCAGATCGCCGGGCTCGAAGAAAAGGTTCTCGTCGCCCCACAGATGCACTTTGCGGAAAGTCCCGAGATAGCCCTCTGGCCCCAGCACCACCGCCGAGTTGTAGAGCACGTTACCGGCGCGCTCCGCGATGCCGGCCACGATGACGAGTTTGCGGTCTTGCGCAACCTGCTGCCATCGCTGGCTGGATTCGCCGTGCGGCACAGGTTCGGCCAGCGCGAAGGCTTCTTCGCGGGTGTGGAACACATAGCCGGTGTTACACAACTCGGGCAGCACGATGAGGCCGGCGCCGGCGTCGGCGGCTTGTTCAATCATTGCCAGCGAGCGGGCCAGGTTAAGCGACTTCTCGCCGATCACCGGCGCCATTTGCAGGCAGGCAATGGTGAGCGGGGTTTCTGTGGGTGAGGGTTTCATGCCCACTGAGTGCAAGCCGTGTGCCGGCTATGCATTTAGCCTCGCGTTGCGCGCCGCTGCGATTACGCGGCGGAAGCAGGCTTGAGCGCGGTCCGTTAAAAAGCCGCTTTATCGCGCGTGAATGTCTTGTTCGGCACAAGCGTGGTGCGGTTTTTTTGCTTGGCGATTCAGGCGCGCGTCGCCCCTATACTCCAGACACCATCGTTCACGGATGCCGCCATGCCCGCCATCAACGCTTTGCGCCTCACGCAGGATCTGCTGCGCTTCAACACCATCAATCCGCCGGGAGAGGAAGGGCCGTGCGCCCAGCACCTTGGCGCGCTGCTGGAAGCCGCCGGCTTTCGGGTGACGGCACACAGTCTCGGCGCGGGGCGCGCGAGTGTGGTGGCGACTATCGGTGGCGAGGACGCCCGCGCGCCGATTTGTTTTACCGGCCATTTGGATGTGGTGCCGTTGGGGGCGAAACCGTGGCAGCACGATCCCTTCGCGGGCGAGACCGACGCCGGCCGGGTTTACGGGCGAGGGTCCAGCGATATGAAGGCCGGGATCGCGGCGTTTGTGGCGGCGGCGATAGCGCTCGCGCCGTCTCTCGAGCGGTCTCCGGGTGTGTCGCTGGTGATGACGGCGGGCGAAGAAACCGGCTGTGAGGGCGCGTTTGATTTGGTCAGCAAACCCGGCGCACTCGGGCGCGCGGGCGCCATCGTGGTCGCCGAGCCCACCGCTAATTTTCCGTATGTGGGACACAAGGGCGCGTTCTGGCTGGAAGCGAGCACCGAGGGCGTTACGGCCCACGGCTCTATGCCCGAGCAGGGCGTGAACGCGGTGTACAAAGCGGCCCGCGCGGTGGGTTGCCTGGAGCATTTTCGCTTCACCACGCCGCCGCACGAACTGATGGGGCAGGGCACACTCAACGTCGGCACGTTTAACGGCGGACTCAACATCAACTCCGTGCCCGATCGCGCCAGCATCGGCATCGACATGCGCACCGTGCCCACCCAGTCGCACGCGCAGATTCGCGACACGCTGGCCGCACTACTGGGGCCAGAGCTTGCGCTACGCAGCCTGCTCGACGTGGCCTCTGTCTACACCGAACCGCAGCACGAGTGGGTGCAGCAGGTGTTCGAGATCATGAGTGCGTATCTGCCCCAGCGCCCCGAGCCGCGCATCGCCACCTACTTCACCGATGCCGCCGCCCTCAAGCCCGCCTACGGCAATCCGCCCACGCTGATTCTTGGGCCTGGCGAGCCGCAGATGGCGCATCAAACGGATGAGTACTGCGTGATCGATCGCGTGGACGCGGCAACCGAGGCGTTCGGTGAGATCATGCGGCGGTGGTGCGGGGTGTAGGGGGTAAAGTGTCAGCTGGACGGGTGGTTGGTATGAAACGCACCGGGTAACCTTGCGCCACACACGCTACCGAAGGGAACTCACCATGCTCCAGCCGTCCCCGTTTTTGCCGGAATCCGTTTTTCAAAATGCCTCAGGCGCGCTGCCCCAGGTGCTTGCCGCGCCGTCGCGCTACATCCAGGGCGCGGGTGTGCTCGACCAACTCGGGGTGTATCTCAGTCTGGTGCCGGCGCGTCGCGTGGTGCTGTACCTCACCGCCGGCGGTGAGCGGCGCGACGGGGCGCGCATCAAACGCAGTCTGGATGCGGCCGGCATCGACAGCCGCGTGGTGATTTTTGGCGGCGAATGTTCGTTCGAAGAAATCGAGCGCGGCATGGCGGCCATCAGAGGCCTGCCTATGGCGGCGGATTGTGTGGTGGCGGTGGGCGGCGGCAAATGCGTCGACGCCGGCAAGGGGATCGCCTTTCGCCTCGGCCTGCCGATGGTGAGCTGCCCGTCGCTCGCGTCCAACGACGCGCCGTGCTCCGCGCTCTCGGTCATCTACACGCCGGAAGGCGTCACCGAACTGCTGGAGTTCTATCCGCAAAATCCCGTGCTGGTGGTGGTAGACACGCAGGTCGTCGCCGAGGCGCCGGTGCGCTATCTGGTGAGCGGCATGGGCGACGCGCTCGCCACCTGGTATGAGGCGCGCACCTGTCTGCAAAATCCCGCCGGACGCTCCATGCTGGGCGCACGGCCCACGCTCGCCGCGGCCGCGCTGGGTGAACTCTGCGCGAACACGCTGTTTGCCGACGGCGTTGCCGCCGCGAATGCGGTGTATGAGCGACAGGTCACGCCCGCGCTCGAACATGTGATCGAAGCCAACACTTTGCTGAGCGGCATCGGCTTTGAAAGCGGCGGCCTCGCCGGCGCGCACGCCGTGGCGCAGGGCCTCACCGTGCTACCGCAACTCCATCCCACCTACATGCACGGTGAAATGGTGGCGATTGGCTTGCTCACGCAACTCGTGCTCGAGTCACGCATGGACGAAGCCAAGCGCGTCGCCGAGTTCTGCGCGTCCGTGGGCCTGCCCGCGCACTACGGCCACCTCTCGCTCACCACTGCCAATCACACCGACATGCTGGCCGCCATGACCGGCGCGACCGCCATGGCCTTCCTGCAGAACGAGCCCTTCCCGGTCACCGCCGACATGCTGATGGCAGCCGCTGTGGCGGCGGATGAGTTAGGCCGCGCGGTGGTGGCGCGGGTGGGGGATGAGGCGTATCGACGGCTGCATGGGGTGAGGTAGGGGGTAAAACGCTATGCCGAAACTTAAGACCGGGACGCTTATCCCCACGGAGGACGAGGATGCGGCGATCACCGCGGCCGCATTGACGGACCCGGACGCCATGCCCTATTCAGACGAACAATGGGAAGCAATCAAGCCCACAGTGAGGCGCGGCAGGCCGATAGCCGCCGTTACCAAGGAGTAACGTGCGTTAAGGCGGCGACAACGGCGGATCTGACGATCGAAAGCCCGCCATAAGACTGGCTCGATTCGACTTGGGGCTGAGATGCTTTTCGGCGCCCAGTACCGGCCCGCGCGCTTAGCGAGGTTTAGGGTTCTGCGGCTTTGCGCGCTTTTTCTTGGGTGTTTGCCAGCGATCAAGAATCATCTGATCTGTAATCTGCTCTTCCAAATAAATCTCGCTCGCTACCAAATCTGCTTTGAAAGCTTCTTCGGTCGGGAATATCCCTGTCCAGCCGAACTCACGGTCATGGTTGAAATACTCGTTATAGAGAAACCCCACAACCGCGGTCCTTCCATCACTACTGAGTAAGCAGGCCGTGGCCGCGCCGCTTTCTCCTCCGGTCTCGTTGATCCACTCAATGCAGCCTCTAGCGTGTTCCAGGCGAACGGCATCTGTAACTGGCTCTTCCTCCACCTCACTATCCACCCATTGACCGCGAAGACTGCTGCCTTCGCCAAGGTGGAACCAGGTCGCGTAATCGCCGTAATCAAAGTCTATGTCGTTGTCTGCGTTTTCCAGCCACTCATAAAGCGGTCCAAGGTCTGGTGGGCTGGCATCTGCCTCATGTGCCGCGGCGACGGCAGCATCGACGAGCGCTTGAAGGTGCGCCGGTACTGGCGTGGCGAGGGGGGATGGTTCCATTGATTTCGCTTCCTCCTTGCTGCGTTCAATTCTTGTTCGGCCCTATCCCCCCAAGCGCCCCCGCAAAAAGTCTCCCAATCCCGCCAGCACTTCGCTGGCGCGCGGCACGGCGCCGCTCATCCAGAACGCGCCGTGAATCAGGCCGGGGAGGGCTAGATGAGTGACGGGGGTGCCGGCGGCGTTAAGCGCGTTGGCGTATTCGATGGCTTCGTCACGGGCCGGATCGTATTCCGCCGTGAGGATGAGCGCGGGGGCGAGGCCGGAGAGATTTTTGGTGTTGAGCGGCGAGGCGTAGGCGTGCTCGATGTCTTCGGGCTTGGCGAGGTAGTGGTCCCAGAACCAGTCCACGGCCTTGCGGGTGATGAGATAGCCTTCGCCGCATTCGGTCTTGGAGGCGCCGTTGCAGCGGCGGTCGATGACCGGATAAATCAGCACCTGCGCGGCGAGTTTGATGCCGGCGTCGCGGGCGCGGATGGCGGTGATGCTCATCAGCTGGCCACCGGCGCTGTCGCCCACCAGCGCGATGCGGGCGGGGTCGACGCCGAGGCGCGCGGCGTTGGCAATTAACCATTCCAGCGCGGCAAAGACCTGATTCACCTGCGTGGGGAAGCGGGCCTCTGGCGCGAGCGAATAGGTGGTGGCCACCACCACCGCGCCGGTTTCGTTGGCGATGGAGCGCACGGGCTCGTCGCAAATCCCCAGATGCCCGCCCACCCAGCCGCCGCCGTGGGTATAGAGGATGGCGCTGCCCTTGGCATTCGCCGGGGTGTACACGCGCAGCGGCACGCCGTTCAGTTCGAGCGCTTCCACACTTTTCACGTCTTCAGGCGGATTTTGCAGGGTGGGGAAGGTTTCGATGACGCCGCGCGCTTCGGCGATGCTCATCTCCTCGAACGATTTCACGCCCTGCTTTTGCAAGGCGGTAAGGATGAACTGGATGGTGGGATCGATGGCCATCGGAAACCTCAGCTGCAAACTCGATTGAACAAGCGCGCGAATGCTCTGGCGCGGCGAGGGCCGCATTACAGCACATCAATTGGGCGCCCGACTGCCCCCGTCCTGGGGCGATTTTGAATCGCACTGCGGCATCTCACGAACGGGTACCCAGCGCGCTTCACTCGCGGCATGATTGGAGTCCCCCGCAGTCCGAGGAAGAGTCATGAGCGCATCCGCAGTTCAATCCGCCGCCGCCAATGTGTGCGACGCCGTGGTGGTCGGCGCCGGTTTTGCCGGTCTGTATCAGGTGCATCGTTTGCAGCAGGCCGGCTATCGCGTGCGGGCCTTTGAAAAAGGCAGCGACGTGGGCGGCACCTGGTACTGGAATCGCTACCCCGGCGCGCGCTGCGATATCGAAAGCATTTGCTACTCCTATTCGTTTGATGAAGCCCTGCAGCGCGAATGGCGCTGGCCGCAACGCTACGCGGAACAGCCCGACATCCTGCGCTATCTGCAGCACGTGGCCGAGCGGTTTGATCTACGCCAACACTTTGCGTTTAACACCGCAATTGAATCTGCCCACTACGACGAAACCAGCCAGCGCTGGCTGGTGCGCACGTCCACCGGCGAAACCATCTCCACCCAGTTTTTCATCATGGCCACCGGCTGTTTGTCGAAGCCGCTGGAGCCGAAATTCAAAGGCCTCGAGTCCTTCACGGGCGAGCAATATCAAACCAGCCGCTGGCCTCATGCGGGCGTGGATTTCACCGGCAAGCGCGTGGGCATCATTGGTACGGGATCAAGCTCAATTCAGTCCACGCCCATCATCGCCAAACAGGCCGCGCAGCTGATGGTGTTTCAGCGCACGCCGCAGTTTGCGATCCCGGCCTGGAACCGCGAGCTGACGGATGAAGAAATGCGCACCGCGCAGGAGTCCTACGCAGAACTGCGGCGGCTGATGCGGCAATCGGAAGTGGGCATCGACTACGAGTCACCCACCATCGGCGCCAAAGAAGCAGACGCAGAATCGCTGCAAAAGCAGCTGGAATATGCGTGGAATCGCGGCGGCTATCTGATGCTCGCGGCTTATCCCGATCTGCTGACGGATTTGGAATCCAACAAAATTGTGAGCGACTGGGTGAAGGAGAAAATTCGCGCGCGCATCAAGGATCCGGAAGTCGCCCGCAAGCTCATGCCCGAATATCCGCTGGGCGCCAAGCGCCTGTGCGTCGACACCAACTACTTCGAGACCTTCAATCGCGACAACGTGACGCTGGTCGACTTGCGTGAGTCTGGTATCGACGGCTTTACGGCGCAGGGGATTCGGTTGGAGAACGGCACCGAGTACGCGCTCGACGCCGTAATCTTCGCCACTGGTTTCGATGCCATGACCGGCGCGCTGTTGTCGGTGGATATTCGCGGCAAGGGCGGGCTCACGTTGCGCGAGAAGTGGCAGAACGGCACCAGGAATTATCTGGGGGTGTCCGTTGCCGGCTTCCCCAATTTCTTCACTATCACCGGCCCCGGCAGCCCGTCGGTGCTGTACAACATGACCGCCAGCATCGAGCAGAACGTGGACTTTGTGTCGAACACCATCGACCACCTGCGCGATCACCACTACGCCAGCATCGAAGCGCAGCCGCGCGAAGAACTGGCGTGGACCAAATACGTGGACTGGATCTCCAAGCAAACCATCTATACCAAGGTGAAGTCCTGGTACAACGGCGAGAACGTGAACGGCAAGCCGGCCGGCTTCATGCCCTATGCCGGCGGCGGTCTCACGTATTTCGAGTTCGTGCGGCAGGCGGTGGACGAGGGCTATCGAGGCTTCACGCTGGCCAGCTAAGCCGCGCTTGCGCGGGGCATCGGCGGGCGCCTTAATGCAGCTTTGATTTGAGGCGCCTACCGATGCTTAAAACGCCTACCGGCAAACTCCGCGCCCGATCCCTTGGCATTCCTTTCGCCGGGCGGCCCGGCGAGTTCAACGCCATCACCGACGTGCCGGGCGTTGAAGTGGGCTACAGCACGATCATCGCCGGCGACGGGCCGCGAGTGATCGGCCAAGGCCCCATCCGCACCGGCGTCACCGCCATCCTGCCGCGCGGTCGCGATGGCGCGGGGTCTGCGGTTTTTGCCGGCTATTTCAGCCTCAACGGCAATGGCGAACTCAGCGGCTGCCACTGGGTGGAGGAGAGCGGACGCTGCGAAGGCCCTATTTGCATCACCAATACGCATTCCTGCGGGCTCGCCCGGGACGCCACCATCAAATGGCTGGTGGCGCGTAGCGGCGATCTCGAGCAATGGGCGCTGCCTGTGACCGGCGAAACCTACGACGGCTATCTCAACGACATCAACGGCTTTCACGTGCGCGATGAGCATGTGTTTGCCGCGCTCGACGGCGCCCGTGGCGGGCCGCTGGAAGAAGGCAGCGTGGGCGGCGGCACCGGCATGATTTGCTACGGCTTCAAAGGCGGCTCGGGCAGTGCCTCGCGGTTGGTGGCCTTCGCGGGGCGGGATTATCACGTGGGCGCTTTCGTGCAGACCAATTTTGGTTTGCGGGAGCAGTTGAGCATTGCCGGGGTACCAGTGGGGCGAGCCTTGAAGGACTGGCATCCCGATCCGCGTCCCACCGAGAGTGGCTCGGTCATCGCCATGGTGGGCACCGATGCGCCACTGTTACCGCACCAGTTAAAGCGACTCGCGCGTCGCGTGAGTTTGGGCATCGGCCGCAGCGGTGCGATCTCCGGCCACGGCTCCGGCGATATTTTTCTCGCTTTCTCCACCGCGAACCCGCAGGCCTTACACGGCGAGGCGCAACTCGCCGCCCTCGAGTTCGTGCCAGACGCGCAGCTCGACCCGTTCTTCGAAGCCCTGATTCAGGCGATTGATGAGGCGGTGATTAACAGCCTAGTGGCGAACGAGACCATGACCGGCTGCGATGCTCGGGTGGTGCATGCGTTGCCGCATGCGGAGGTGAAGCGGTTATTGGGGGTGTAGGGGAGGAGCTTAGTCAGCGCTACGCCTGACTGATGAGTGGAAATTGCGCCGGATGTCGGATGGACTCAACGGATAGGTCGACGTCGAGATCCGGCCAGTAGAGATGGTTGGGAGACGCCAATTCAACGTGCAAAATTTTGCCCACCGTCACGTCGCGAAACCAAGGAAACTCGGCGAAGGGCAGGAAGAGTTCTTCTTCCTTCAGTAACAACCAGAATCCGTGCTGCGAGATATTGGTGACTTCAACGGCTGAAGTGCTGGTGCCATGCGCTGCGGATGACATCTTGATGCTCCTGAACGAGGCGCAGGGCCTCTTTGATTTCCAACCGTGACAGACCTGTGCATTGAGCAAGCGCGATGTTCGGCTCCAGCCAGAATTTAGCCTCGCCATTCTGTCCCTGCACATGCACGTGCAGCCTCGGTTCTTCGCGCGAGAAGAAATAGAACCGGAAACCGCTTTCACGAAAGATTGTCGGGCTCATGGGCAAAATCATACCCGCGCAATGCGCCAGCGCCCATGCTCTGTGCGAAGACTAAGCTCGCCCAAGTGCATGGCAGCACCGCACGGCCCGTTGGACTTTGCAGGTATTGCCCCGCGAACCAGAAGCTGGGACGCTCCAGCTTCCCCCCACGACCTGAAGGATCTCACCATGCACACCCCCGTCTACGTTGCCGGCGTCGGCATGATTCCGTTTGCCAAGCCGGGCGCGCACGAGCCCTATCCCGTGATGGCGGCGACCGCGCTGCGCACCGCGCTGGCTGACGCGGGCATCAGCTACGACCAAATCCAGCAGGCCTATGTGGGTTACGTGTACGGCGACTCCACCGCCGGGCAACGCGCCCTGTACGAAGTGGGCATGACCGGCATTCCGGTGGTCAACGTGAACAACAATTGCTCCACCGGTTCGACCGCCCTGTTCCTGGCGCGGCAGGCGGTGGCGAGCGGCGCGGTGGAATGTGCGCTGTCGCTCGGCTTCGAACACATGAATCCCGGCGCGCTGGGCACGCACTTCAACGACCGGCCCAGCCCTTTCGATCATTTCGATGCCGCCACCGAAGCCTTGGTGGGCAATGGGGAAATCCCGCTCGCCTTGCGCTATTTCGGCGGCGCCGGGCTGGCCCATATGCAGGAGTTCGGGACGCAGCTTTCCACGTTTGCCAAGATTCGCGCGAAAGCCAGCCGGCACGCGGCGAATAATCCGGTGGCCTTGTTTCGCAAAGTGGTGAGCGAAGAAGAAGTCATGGCCAGCCCCATGCTGTGGCCCGGCGTGATGACGCGGCTGATGGCCTGCCCGCCCACCTGTGGCGCGGCGGCGGCGATTATTTGTTCCGAAGCGTTTGCCGCCCGCCATGGGCTCAATCGAAGCGTGCGCATCCGCGCCCAGGCCATGACCACCGATTCCCCCGCCTCATTCGCCGCGCAGGACATGCGCGAAGTGGTGGGTTACTCCATGGCGCAAGCCGCCGCGCAGCAGGTGTATGAAGCCGCCGGCATCGGGCCCAAGGACGTCGACGTGGTCGAACTGCACGACTGCTTCGCGCAAAACGAACTCATCACCTACGAAGCGCTGGGCCTATGCCCGCGCGGCGGCGCCGAGCAATTTGTCTGCGACGGCGACAACACCTACGGCGGCGCGGTGGTCACCAATCCCTCCGGCGGCCTGCTATCCAAAGGCCACCCGCTGGGCGCCACCGGCCTCGCCCAATGCACCGAGCTGGTAGAGCAGCTGCGCGGCACCGCCGGCGCCCGACAAGTGGCGGGCGCGAAGATCGCGCTTCAGCACAATTTGGGGCTGGGCGGGGCGTGTGTGGTGACGGTGTATGAGCGGGGGTGAGGGGTTTTTAACGCTCTGCGAACGACGGCTTCATCCAAGAGGCCTGATCGAGCGCTGACGCACCAAAACCGCAGGATTGCCAGCGTAAATACCGTTGGCCTCTGCGTCCCGGGTCAAAACGCTGCCGGCTGTGAGAATGGCATTGCGACGCATGGTGCGTCCTGGACAGACAATGCTTCGGGCCCCAACCCACGCGCCATCCTCCAGCACGATCTCACCGGTGATGAGGGTGAACTTGGTAGAGCTGTAGTCGTGATTTCCGGTGAGCAGATAGGCGTCCTGTGAGAGACAGGCGTTGGCGCCGATGGCAACGTTGGCCAGATTGTCGATGTGCACGCCTTCGCCAATCCAGCTGAAGTCACCGACCTTCAGTCGCCACGGATACTTGATATTGACGTCGGGTTTGATCACCACGCCTTTCCCGATTTGGGCGCCGAACCAGCGCAACAGCGCGCGTTTCAGCCCGTAGATTGGGAAGAGCGCCGAGTTAAAAATGAGCGCGTTAACGTAGTACCAGAGGATTCTTGATACTGCGTTGCCTCCCGGCGAATAGCCGGTGACCCGGTAGTGTTCCAGATCAGGCGTCGGGGTTTCTGGACTTGAATCGGTGTTCATAGAGCTTTGCGTCTACCAGAAAGCGATACCAGAACGCTTGGAGGAAATGAAAGATCAGGCCCTGTGTGCCGTCCAGAAAGCCCAATTTAAAAAAATACCGGTAAATGAAATACAGAAAAGGTCGCACAAACAGCGGCGTTTTTAAGTAGAGATTATCTTTTGCCCATCGCTTTGCGGAATCCTGTTGGCCTAGCACCGACCCGCTCAACACGCCGGTCTGCGCGGTACCGCTCAAGCTCGCCTTTTGCTTATTGAGGATGTCCAGCACTTCGCGGCTCGCATAGCTGTTGTGCTTGTTGGTCCAGAAAGTCAGGTCCTTGTTGTTCTTGTCGATGATGTCCGCCTTCACCGAGATCGCGCGTCCCTCCCGCAGAACAATGTGTTCGTCCATGAAGAGGGTTTCGCAGACACCCTTGCCCGTTCGGAATACTCGCAGCAACCAGGTGGGGTAGTAGCCGCCGTATCTGATCCACCGCCCCATGAAGTAGACCCTGCGGCGGATGTATAGCCCACTGACATCCGGCGGCGCTGTGCGCATGAATTCGCGAATTGCGGACACCAGTTCCGGGGTCATTTCTTCGTCTGCATCCATGCGCATTGTCCATGCGCTTCGGATGCCGGCGTTTTCCAATCCCCAATTCAACTGCTCTGCGTAGGTCGTCCAGGCGCGCGTCAACACAGTGGCACCCAGACTGCGTGCGATTTCAACGGTGTTGTCGGTACTTTGAGAGTCGACGATGAAGACTTTGGCGCCCAGAGGGGCGATCGACTTCAGGCACTTCTCGATGTTTTTTTCCTCGTTGCCGGTGAGGATGAGGACTGAGAGGGCGGTCATGGGATTTGCCTGACTAAACAACGATATTCGCTTTTGGCAAAAAAGCCCTGTCCGCTCGGACAGCGGCTTTCAACGTCATGGAGAATCCTGACAACGTAAAGGCGTGCACCGGACTCTTCTGTGAAAGATGCGGCAATCGACGGCCTCACGACGCGAATCGATTTTAAATTTCAAGTTTCAAATCTATGCCGGAGCGACGTTGATAAGCTGCGACCGCTCGCCGGGCAATCTCTTGCCAGAGGAAGTTGTCCTTCACCATCTGCTGACCCTGTTTGCCCATCGCGATCGAACCGTCCTTGTCGCGAAGCATTGTAATCAAGGCATCAGCAATCTCGCTTGGGTGGAGGCTAGTAATGAGGCCTGCCCCGAATTCACCAACTTCGGGAAAATGGCACTCCTTCGTGATGGCCACAGGCACCCCAAGTTGCAGTGCCTCAAGCAGCGCCACGCTGAAGCCCTCCTGGCGGCTCGGCAAGCAGAACACGGAGGCATCTCGCATGGCACAAATCTTATCTTCGCCGTACAAGGGCCCGGTGAGTAATGTGCGATCGGCGAGCCCGTAGTCCGCGATCCGACGCTCAAAATCCGCTCGAGCCCCCTCGTCTGGACCCACCACTACAAGCATGACGTCTGGCATTTCCTGGGCGACCCGCGCGAATGCAGCTGCCAGAAGATCAAGCCCCTTTTTGTGGTGAAGCCTCGATAGAAAAAGCACAAAGGGCCGAGCGCCGAGTTTCGGGTAGCGTTCGCGAAAGGCCCCTGCTGGCCCGGTCGCGCTAAATTCACCCGGAAAAACGCCATTTGGGATAACTTCAAACGGTGGCTTGAGCCGAAGCGGTCGGGCACCCTCTGCTTCATCCGAATTTAAGACGTGTATGAAACTGCCCCTGTTCAAGGCGCCCCGCCAACCCAGCGCTAATGCCAGTCTCTTTTTCCAGCGACTCTGAGCCATCGACCATCGGTCAAGCATGCCGTGGGGCGCGAAACAATAAGGAATCTGCCTTTTGCTAGCCCAGCGCGCACCACCAACGAGGTAGGGCTCCCAGCAACCGTGGATGTGCAGTACCGAAGTTGCGGGGAATCCCGGATCCTTGCGCGGAAATCCCAACACATTGGCGAAACCAGGGTCGAAAAAAAATAGCTCGAGTTTTCGGAAGCCCGGAATGGGGTCCAACATGCGCAGGACATCGGCGGTCGATAAGCCCTGAATTACCGGCGAAGCCAACCCGACCCGGTGGCCAAGGAGCGCTTGCGCTGAGGCAAGCCGGGTTACCGAGTTGGGCGGTCCCCCTTTGGAAGGATCTAATGGCCCGACTAAATGAAGAATCTGAAGTGACACGCCTATCTCATTCCGGGGAAATAATTGCTGACAGCACTCGACCACTCATGATTGCCACTGAAAGGCCAGAGAATCGGCCCTTCATACTGCGTTGACTCACTGGGCAGTGCGCAACTGGTGCCACAGTTTCGGATAGCTTAGGGGCTTCGCGACAGACATGATGGTTTTGCGAATCATCTGGCTCGACGGGCAGCCTGCATCGGCATCAACGTGCTTCAAGATAGCCCATCGCGCAGAGAGGCGCTGGGCCATGATTGTGCGCTGAACCTCCCGTTATTGAACGTTAAATTTTTGTGACTACCGCCTATAGAATCCCTAGGCAAGCCCGGTTACCCGCTATCTAATGCCCTTATAAAGAGCGTAGTCCGATGGTCATCTGTGGCAGCCTTACGGTCGTAACCTGCCGGTT
This sequence comes from Gammaproteobacteria bacterium, assembly GCA_947450495.1. Taxonomy (GTDB): domain Bacteria; phylum Pseudomonadota; class Gammaproteobacteria. The sequence continues at coordinate 3,616 of CANFVX010000023.1, read as the reverse complement.
TTAGTCTGCCTAGCGAGCTCAGAATAGGTAGTTTACGAGTGCAACTGAGATGCCAGAAGGGCAGCACGGTTGTCGTCATTATCTCCCTCGGTGCGCCCGCCAAACTCTAACGCTCTGGTGTGTTCCGAGATTTTGAACTGACTAACCCGTGATTAGACGGATTTCATGCCCAAACTGATCTTCATCAATCGCTATTTCTACCCCGACGGTTCCGCCACGAGCCAACTACTTACCGATTTGGCGTCCGAGATGGCCCAAAGCGGGGTTGAGGTCCACGTGGTCGCCGGGCCTCATAAGACTCAAGGGGCGGCCGGCCCGGACGCCGAAAAGGCTGTTCGTCCGGTCACCGTCCATCAAGCGTGGACGACGGGCTTAGCCCGATTTTCTGTCCTTGGCCGAATACTCGATATTCTGGTGTTTTTCGTGACGGCAAGCGTCACTCTCTGGCGGGTTGCGCGCCCGGGCGACCTTGTAGTGATTAAGACCGACCCACCTCTGTTTACTTGTCTGGCTACTCCTATTGCCCGATTAAGACGGGCGGTTACGGTCAATTGGTTGCAAGACCTCTATCCGGAGGTCGCGCAATATCTTGGACCCACTCGGTGGCTGGCGCCGGTCTTAGCTATGTTTGAATGGCTGCGGAATTGGGCCTTAAGGCGGGCGGTGGATAACGTGGTGATTTGCCGCTCAATGGGGGCGCATCTAGCGCATCTGGGCATTAGCAACATTACAGAAATCCCCAATTGGGCTATTGGCGTCGACCCATCGCAAGTCGCGTTTTATCAACAGGCGGCAGCGAAATTGCGGACAGATTGGGGCCTTGCAGCAGATGCGTTCGTGGTCGGGTATTCAGGCAATCTCGGTCGGGCTCACGAATGGCGGTCCTTTGTCGAAGCCGCAGAACTCCTCGGGAATCACGAGAATGTTCACTTTCTGTTCGTTGGAGGCGGGGTGGCTTTTGACCTTCTGAGAAAGGCTGTCGAAACCAGACGGCTGCGAAACGTCAGCTTCCGACCTCATCAGCCTTTGTCGATGCTTGGCGCGAGCCTATCGGTGCCGGATGTGCATCTTGTCTCCCTAAACCCTGGCCTGGAGGGGCTTATTTTTCCCTCAAAACTCTATGGCGCCCTCGGTGTCGGTGCTGCCATTGTTCATGTCGGCGACGCGGATGGCGATGTGGCTACTGTATTAGAGACTAATAATGTGGGCCTGACTGTGCCCCCGGGCGACAGTGCGGCCTTGGCGGAAGCGTTGCTGCGTCTGGCCAATGAACCCGGAATGTTGAGCGGTCTAAGGAAACACGCTCTGGAGTTGGCCCGGACTCAACTCAACCGCGAGCGTTCCATTCAAAGCTGGCTAAGCGTATGTCACAGACATCTGCAAAGACCAAACGTCAATGTATCGTGACGTACGGTTACATGGCTCGCATGCTGACTACAGTTGGTCGACACCGCTAATGCCGCGCCACGGTCCCTATACGACATGAAAGCCAATCGTTACTTTCCGTCGACTACCGTTGCTGGTCATTCCTGCAGCAACTGGCCGATGATTACGGGAGCCTTTCTGTTGCTCTCGCTCTTCTCTCTGCTAACCCACGCTAACGACACTGGCGGCTCAGATCAGCCAACTCGCGCTCCAGAAACAACGGACGTTAATGCCCCCCGGACTTGGAACAAACTGCTGAGAGATGGCGACGTATTTTACGTGGGGCAAAAGCAATTTGAGTTCGATGCTGAGTCGCTGCTCAAACAGATGGCGGTTGGACCGACGCAATTGCTGGTTGATGGCCTAACAGTCAGCCTCGAGGGTTGTGCGAGCCTGCATCGGCAACGGGTGCTTGCGGGGTGGCAAAGTCTGGAAGATGGGTTCCACCGCATCGATGAGTGGTCCTGCGCGGGCGATCAGGGGAAATTCTCATTCGAGGTTCATTCCCGCATTGTGGCTGAAGGGCTGTTGAGCTTTGAGCTTTCAGCCGCTGAAATTCCTCGTGCATTTAAGGGGCGAAACCTGAGTTACCGGATCGCTTTCAGCAAGACCGTCGCCCGATTCATGCACCGCCCTGACGCTGTTGGTAAAAGAAACACGGACCTTGAAGCGGGCGGCGGAAAAGATCTTTCGCTCGACTATTCGCCCTTCATCTGGCTCGGCAACGATTCTGTGGGAGCCTTCTGGATTGCAGAGTCGCCGAATAATCTGGTCTCTGGCGTCGATGGGAAGCCTCTGCGGATTTTGAACAACGAACTTTCGCGCGTGTTGGAGATAAGACTCCAATTAAATCCGCCCAAAGATAGAGATGCGGGGTGGCACCACAGTTTCAGCCTCGCGCTCACCCCAATAAAACCGTTGGCTAAAGCGTGGCGAGATTTCCGGATGAATCCGTTGCCTAAACGGAATTTCATGATTATGTGGCCTGAAGAGGCTCAATTTTCGGCTCCATCGTTCGGCTATCCCGGCTCGACCAATCCCACCGCGTTATCAGAGTATCTCGGAAATCTCGCGAGGGGCGGGGTCACCGGCGCGCCGTATCTCTGTGCAACATGGCTTTCTTCAGAATCGCTGGAATGGGCCGCGCATCGAAGTTTGTGGGAGGGGCAAGGTCCGACTGAACAGCACCGGTTCAGAGGGGAGAATGCAACCTTTCACAGTATCTGCCCCAGAGAACCTATATGGCGGGATTTCGTCGCTAACGCGTTCCCGGCATTTATCGCAAGACACAAGCTGAAGGCGGTCTACCTCGATAATGCGCAAGTCTATGCGCTACGGGGTTGCGGGCAGTCGAATGGTACGTCAAACGAAGTGAGTTATCCCAGCCTGCCGCAACGGGATGGCTATCAGAGAATATTTGAGTCCCTGGAAAGAAATTCGCGTGAACCGCGAATGGTGGTTCACTCCTCTGGTGGACTGAACCTGTTCACCTTTCCGTGGGCGTCTTATGTGGTCAATGGAGAGCAGTACCGAGGTGTCGTTAAAGACGACTATCTGAAAGTAGCCAGCCTGCTGGATTTTAGAATCGAATTGAATGCCGCGCGATGGGGCATCCCCGTGATCTTCCTGCCGGAGTTTTCGGAGTCCGTCGCCGCCACTCCCGAAGCCACCCGTAGAATGATGGCGCTGCTAATTCAATTCGACGTGCCTATCTGGCCTGCGTGGGCCAATCAGAACGAACTGGACAGAGCGGCGAGGCAATTGGACCGATTTGGATTCAGGACTGCGACGTTCGTCCCTTTTTACTCTGAGAACGCAGATGCAACCGCCTCAAATCAGGCAACCATCGTTGGCGCCTATCGCCGCCCTGATCGGCTTCTATTGCTCATTTCCAACCTGGGCTCATCCCCATCAGACACGTCAATCTGCCTTAGCAAGCGATTGCTGAATGAGAAGTCCGATTGGGAGGTCAAGGATCTCTCCTCTGGCGAGGGACGAAACCTCTCGAATGGTTGTTTCCGGGCGAATGTTCAGGCGGGTGACTACGCCATGGTCACAGTTGAATAGCCCCTTGATAAAAGTGCTGTCCGGAAATTCCAGAGCGGCGCGCGCTGTTATCGCCCTATCGGCCAGTTCGTTTCTGAGTCAGGGGATCCTGATCGTTGTGATGCCGTTACTCTCGCGACTTTTC
>CANFVX010000022.1 GCA_947450495.1 Gammaproteobacteria bacterium | reverse complement strand
GGCGACGCGAACAGCGCACCCAGAACAAGCACACTGAGGAGACGAGAAATCATTGCTGGGACGCTAGGCAAAGGGCCCTTTGATGTCAAGGTAAGCAGACCCGTCACAACGGTTTACGCCCCAGATCCCCCTCGCTACCATGCCGCCATGATCGATAAAGCACTCCCCCCTCTCAGTTACCGCGACGCCGGTGTCGATATCGACAACGGCAGCGCCCTTGTAGAACGCATCAAACCTTTCGCCAAATCGACCCTGCGCCCCGGCGTGATGGGGGGACTTGGCGGCTTCGGCGGGCTGTTCAAGCTGCCGCAAGGCCAGTATCAAGATCCGTTGCTGGTCTCTTCCACGGATGGCGTGGGCACCAAGCTCAAGATCGCCATCGACATGAATCGCCATCGCACCATCGGCATCGATCTCGTGGCCATGTGCGTGAACGACGTGGTGGTACAAGGCGCCGAGCCGCTGTTTTTCCTGGACTACTTCGCCACCGGCAAGCTGGATGTGGACACCGCCGCCAGCGTCATCGAAGGCATTGCGGACGGCTGCCGTCAGGCGGGTTGTGCGCTGCTCGGCGGCGAAACCGCCGAAATGCCCGACATGTACGCGCCGGGCCATTACGACCTCGCCGGCTTCACCGTTGGCGTGGTGGAAGCTTCGAAAGTCATCGACGGCACCCGGATCGCGCCCGGCGATGTGATTCTCGGCCTTGCGTCCAGCGGGGTGCATTCCAACGGTTATTCACTGGTGCGCAAGATTGTGGCGCGCAGCGGCGTCGACCTTGCCAGCGCCTTTGACGGCCGCACGTTGGGCGACGCCCTGATTGCCCCGACCCGGATCTACGTTAAGTCCTTGCTCCCTGCCATTGCCGCGCACGACATTCGCGGCCTTGCTCACATTACCGGCGGCGGCATCACCGATAACCTGCCGCGCGTGCTGCCCGCCGGGGTGCACGCGGCCATCAATCTGGATGCCTGGCAGCTGCCACCGGTGTTCGCCTGGCTGCGCGAACACGGCGCGGTGACAGACGCCGAAATGCTCCGCACTTTCAACTGTGGTCTTGGGATGCTGGTGGTGGTGCCGGAAGCTGAGGCCGCTGAGGTCATCAAAACGCTCGCCGACGCTGGCGAACAGGCGAGCGTGGTGGGGCACATTGAGGCCGGCAGTGCAGAGCCTCTGGTGGTCTACAGCGGCACGCTATAGCGCCGGACCGCGCCGCGCCAACTGCCGCTCGCACGGGCAATTCGCTAGCGCCCCGAAACCTCGCGACCACTCTCGCCAGCCTCTTCCAGCGCTTCCTCTACTGCGGTGAGAAAGCCGCGCAGGATTTGAACTTCCGTATGCCGCAAATGCGCACCGCCCACCAGCCGGGCCAAGCGATCAGGCAAGCGCTTGGGCCGCTCGGGATGGAAGAAATCAACCCGCGTCATGGTCCGCTTGGCGTGCTCAACCAGCCCCGCGAGTTCCGCCGCAGTCGCCAGCACATCGGCGTCACCAACCGTCGAAGCGGCGCCCGCCAGCGCCGCCAAACGCCATTCATAGGCACAAATTTGCACCGCCTGGGCGAGATTCAGCGAGCTGAAACCGGCATCGGTCGGGATACGAATCGCGCGCTGACAGCACAGCAATTCTTCATTCGTTAAGCCCGTTTGCTCGCGCCCGAACACGATGGCGACTGGCGCTTCGCCCGCTTCTGCGGCAGCAAAGCTGGCCGCGTCACGCGGCGGGGTTACCGGCAGATCGAGATAGCGTGGACGCGCGGTCGTGCTCAGTACCAAACCGCAGTCGGCCACCGCTTCCGGCAATGATTCCACCACGCGAGCAGCCACCAGCAGGTTGTCGGCCCCCGACGCCCGCGCGGTTGCTTCCGCCGAGGGAAAGCGTTTCGGGTTGACCAGCACCAACTGCTGCAGGCCCATGGTTTTCATGGCGCGGGCGGCAGCGCCGATATTGCCGGGGTGCGAAGTCTCCACCAACACAATACGGGTGCGGGCCAGCAGGGAGGACAGTGGTGGGGTATCTGAAAGGGTCACGCAGGCTTTCGCTTATCCGTTAGAATTGGCTGCATTCTAGCGCGCACTCACCGGCTTGCCGGCGTGCGTTGCGCCCCCTTGTCAGTTAAAGGTTTTCTCATGCATCCAATGCTCAATATCGCGGTGCGCGCCGCGCGCCGGGCGGCCACCGTCATTATTCGGAACTTTGATCGTACTGACGCGCTCGAGGTTGAGCTGAAAGGCCGCCGCGATTACGTCTCCAAAGTCGACCGCGAAGCCGAGGCGGTCATTATCGACACCTTGCGCACCGCCTATCCGGACCATCAAATTCTGGCGGAAGAGTCGGGGGGCAGCGGCAACAGCGAATTCGTTTGGATCATCGATCCCCTTGATGGCACCACCAACTTCCTGCACGGCTATCCGCACTTCGCGGTCTCCATCGCGCTCGAAATCCGCGGCGAGATCCAGCACGGTCTGGTGTACGACCCGCTGCGAGACGAGCTGTTTACCGCGAGCCGCGGCGGCGGCGCCCAGTTGAACAATCGCCGCCTGCGTGTCAGTCGCTGCCGGTCAATTGACCAATCACTGCTGGCTACCGGGTTTCCTTATCGGGACGACCGCCTGATCGAGCCCTACGTCAAATCCTTCACCACGTTCATGCGTCGCGCCGATGGCGTTCGTCGCGCGGGCGCAGCAGCGCTGGATCTCGCTTATGTGGCCGCCGGACGGCTGGACGGTTACTGGGAATTCGCGCTCAAACCCTGGGATATCGCGGCCGGTATGTTGCTGGTACTCGAGGCTGGCGGCATGGTCTCGGCGCCTTACCCGGAGCAGGACATGATGCGCACCGGCAACATCGTTGCCGCTACGCCGAAAATCTTTCCGGGGATGCTTGAGATATTGGGGGAGCATCCGGTGCAGGTGCCGTCGATCTAAGTCTTGGCGAGGAGCGCGACGCGCAAGTCCAACAACGGAGTAAGCCCACCGGTAACGACGGGACGGGTGATTTCAATCGCGTAAGGATATGAGATTGAACGCTTCCACCATGCCAAACCACAGGCCCTTCAAGGGTTGCGCGGAGCGGTAGCGAACTCCCCTCACTACGGCCCTCAGCGATAGCGCGATGGCACGTCCCAAAAGCATCAAACAAAGGTCGGCTTTCCCGCGCGCAATCCTGTGCGCCAGCAATAGATGACCGACCACCATGCGCCGCTCATAAAACTCTGTGGCCATGCCGCTACTGGCGGAGCCCTCATGGGTCACCAGCATTCTGGGCACGAGATGCAAACCGCCAGGGCCCAAACGCCAGCCCTGCTCGAAATCTTCCCCGTACATGAAAAAGCGCTCGTCAAAGAACGCTCCGCCGTATCGCTGCGGAACAATGAGTTGGCAGCAACCACTGGCAAAAGAAAAAGTGCCCCAAGCAGATTTGCCAAACAGCAGCCCCGATAGGCGATGGTAGTAGACGGTACCCAGCGTGACCCCAGCGTGGTCAATCACGGGGTAAATCACGCAGGCTTGGGGATTACCGTCGGCGGCATCATTCAATTCGAGCGCGCCGCCAGGCAGCAGTTGGGCGTCATTGTTGATGAGCAGCACCCGCGCCGCAGGGAAGTTGAGGCGAATCCACTCAATGCCCCGGTTAACGCCGGCGGCAAAGCCAAGATTGCGCTGGCTTTCGACCACAGTGACTTCCGTGCGTTCTGCGTAGTGCTCTTGCAGGATCTGGGCGCTCACACCCCCATCTTCGGAATTGTCCCAAATCAGGACGTGCTGTAGCCCGTTCTGGAGCAAACTCTCAACGCAACCGAGCGTCCGTAACGGGTGGAGATAATTAAGCGTTAGCCCAACGACGGGAAGCAAATCTAATCGCTCCCAACCTATCGTTCACGATAAATCAGCATCGTGATTTGCTCCGACACCAGCCCGATGAGAAAAATTAACACTGCGTTGGAAAGCAACAACGCACTCATGTTAGTGAAGCGATGCTCCGTCATGAACGTGTAGCCGTAGTAGGCAAGGCCCGACAAGAAAAACCCCAGACTCAAGGGCAGGAATATCTTCAGTGGCGAGAAGAGCGTGCCAATCTTGAAAATGATGAGCAAAAAGCGGAGGCCGTCACGCAAGGGATTGATATGGCTTTGGCCAATGCGCGTCCGGGCGTTAATCGGTACATAGGCCACTCTGTAGCCGGCCCTGAAGAACGCCATGGTGCAGGTTGTCGGGTAGGAAAATCCGTTTGGCAGCAGCGACAGGAACTCCCGGAACAGACTCGCGCGCGCGATGCGAAAGCCAGAGGTGAGGTCTTTCACCTCGCAATGGGTCATCCAGCTCGCAAACCAGTTGTAGAAGGCGTTCGCGTAGCGCCGTCCCTGACTGGCATGGCCTGCGGTCGCGCGTGCGCCGACGACCATATCGTAGCCTTCTGCGAACTTCGCCAGCAGTTTTGAGAGTTCAGCTGGGTCGTGCTGACTGTCGGCGTCCATGAAGCAAAGGATGGCACCTTGCGCCGCCCGCGCGCCCGCCTTGATGGCAGCGCCGTTACCGAGGCTGTAGGGATGGGCCAGTCGACGAACCCCATGCGCGGCGCAGACCTCGGGCGTCTCGTCCGTCGAGCCATCGTCAACGACGATAATTTCGGCCTCGGGAAATCGCGCGCGCAGCTCAGGCAACAGTATCAGTAGCGACGCGGCCTCATTTTTGGCCGGGAGAATAATGGACAGATCCGGTGGCGAGCTTGGCATTGTCATCGCTCACCTGAAATGCGCTGAGTGCGCTGATTGAAGGGGCCACGCGGCGCGAATAGCAAAGAAAGCATAGGACGATTCACCTTTGCTCCTGACCGCTGGCGGCCGTTTTCATGTTTTCCAGATCTTGTCTGATGCGACGAGTCATCATTGCCTCGCGGCCCGCTGAGTCGAGCTTTTCCACCACCGCCAGCGATTGCTCTGCGCCCTCAAAGTCCGGCAAAAAAAGCAGGGCCTGCGCCAGATTCAAGCGGATTTGGATGTCCGCAGGTTGCAACTCAACGGCCTCTCGCAGCAGCCTGACGCAGGCTTTAACGTCGCCCAGATCGGAAGCGTAGTAGAGCCCGAGCAGAGAGAGTAACTGGCTGGTGACCTCGGGCGTTACCTTGGGATGATTCAGCATGATGCCGAAGAGCATCTGGATTTGCTCCGGCGGAATCTGGCACGACGTCGTCTGCCGACAGCTCATCATGGTGCGAAGATAATTAATGTCGACAGGACTCATGGCGCGCCGCTCCAATCGCGCTTTGAGCATTTGAAAGACGTCGTCGGGGAACGGCCCCTCGGCGACGATGCCAATGCCAATGAGTCCGCTTATTTCGTCGGGAGCGAGTGCCGCTGCACGTCGGAGATGCTGGATGGCATCTTCTCTCAACTCAGGACTGTGCAGGCCGGCTGCGAGTTCGGCCAGCACGCGCCCCCCTTCGTATTGGGCCCGAGGAGAGTTTGGGCGGTGCATCAGCTCAAAACGGGCGAGGGTGACATCGTCACGCCATTGATCGGCCCGCAGGGCAGTGACGACGCTCAGGGCCAGCATGAGGCCTGGCAAGACGCCGCCTCTCCAGCGGGAGTCCAAGGCCCTGGACGCTCGGTGGATACCAACCGTCAACGCCAGAATCGGGCCCAGACAGGCCAGATAGTTGCGATGCAGATGGACCAACTCCAAGGGCAAGAAGCTTGATTCCAAAGCATGACCGGCCAAAAACCAGCACACCGCGAAGGCGAGCAGCGGGAGCCTGTCGCGCGCAAGTAGCGCCCCCGTTACCAACGCCAACCAGGCACTCACGGCGAACAGGGTAGTCGGCGGGTCGAGCAACGTGTGCGAGACCGGAAAATCATCATAAAAAAGTCCGTATTCACTGATGCTCGGCAGGAGCAGGAGCCTGAGATAGAACACCAGTACTCGCGACTCGGTGAGCAGGCGTTCAAAAGCCGAAAACGGACGGTAGATGCTGGACTGCGCGAACCAGTCTGGATGGGACAGCAGAAATATCGCGACGGCAGCCAGCGGTAACACCAGAAATGCCAGATAGAAGTGGCTCAGATTGCCCCAGCGCACAGGTGCCGGGTGGCGAAACCGAAGCAGGGAGATTTCGATCGCAAGGCAAAAGGGAATGAGCAGGACACCATTTTCTTTGGCCAGAGCCCCCAGCGCCGCACAGACCGGCACGCCAAGCCAAAGACCCAATCGGCCATCGTGCCCCGCCAGCATCGCCTCACGCGCCCGGAGATACACCAATAGTCCGAGCAGGACGAAGGTCGCAGAAAGGCTCGTCATGCGTTGCACAACGTAGAGCACAGCGGTGAGCTGGATAGGGTGCAGCAACCAGATGCCCGTTGCCGCGAGCGGGAGCCAGTCGCGTGCTACGCCGGATACCCGGAGCAGGCCAATGAGGCGTCGACTGACGCGCCAGACCAGCCAGCCGTTAAGGATATGGATGAAAAGATTTGTGAGCTTGAACCAGAACGGATTCATACCGGTGAGAACCGCGTTGAACCAGAAACTGGCTGTGCTGAGCGGCCTCCCCAAGGGCCCCGCAGAGCCGCCGAGAGCAGCTTGCCGGAATCCCGCCCACCAGTCGCCCTGCATCTCCTTCAGGGGCGTGTTGACGATATTGATGTAGTCGTCGAAAACGAAAGGGCCCGAAAGGCCTGGCGAATAAACCAGCGCGGTAATCGCTATCAGAGCACCAAAGGCGAGAATAACGAGGCGGGGCGCGCTTACATCGATCATCGTCAACTAGCGCTACGGGAGCACCAGCAGCATGAGGCAGGTGCAGGCAGAGAGGTCAAAGCCCCCGGCCGTAGCCGGGGGCTTTGCAATCGGACAACTATCCGAATTAACGGCAGCTGGAAGGACGGTACTTGCCGACCAAAGTGCCACCAGTGCAGGACCATTTGATGCCACCGGTCGTGGTGGTTGGGCGCAGCAGCAGAGTAGAGGCGTTGATCGGGTTGCCCGACATGGTCACGGTGATCACACCGGTGGCCACGTTGACAGATCGGACGCTGTTGCCCTTCAAGCTGTTGGAAGTCGCCAAACCAGCGCCAGTATTGTCAGTCGGCAACGTGCCGTTAGACGCGAAATATTCGCCTACCGCAGTTTTGCCGGCGCTGGCCAGGGAGAGACCTTCCGTGACCTTGGCGCGGACGGTGTAGTCCTGATACGCCGGGATGGCCACCGCGGCCAAAATACCAATGATCGCAACCACGATCATCAGTTCGATAAGGGTAAAACCTTGTTGAACCTTCTTCATTTTCGTCTCCTGAAATACAGACTTAGGGTAGTGGGCGGCTACGACCTGGAGTTGCTTCCAGTACGGGCCGGTGGCTTGCAGGACGGCTAAGCCGCCCAACTCGTCGATGGGTTAGCGAGCACCTAGCGTGCCATCTTTAGGAAAATTTTAGAACCCTTATCACGATTGGGGTGTGCCCCCGGTTTTCCGGGCCAAGCCTCGATTTGATCGAGATCAATCTGACGTTTTACGTCACTTTGTGACGTAAAACGTCAGATTGATCCGATGCCAAGACGGGTCAATCGGTAGCGGAGCGCTCTGAAGCTGATGCCGAGCACTCGCGCCGCTTTGGTCTTGTTGCCGCCGGTTTGCTCAATCGCCGCGAGAATCCGGTCGCGTTCGAGATGGTCAAGCCACTCCTGAAGTTCGCCAAACGCGGGACTCGTCGGCGCCGACGGCAATTGAAGGTCGTCGACGCCGATAACACCGGACTCACATAAGGTGCAGGCGCGCTCGAGGATGTTCTCGAGTTCGCGCACGTTGCCGGGAAACGCATAGCCCTGCAGGGCGGCCCACGCATCAGGTGAGAGTGGTAGCGCGTCACCCGCCGCAGAGCGACCAAATTTGAGCAGGAAGTGTCGCACCAGCAGCGCGAGGTCTTCTCCGCGCTCGCGTAGCGCGGGCACTTTTACCTCAATCACGTTAAGCCGGTAGTAAAGGTCCTGCCGAAAACTACCGGTGGCCACGAGCTTGGCCAAATCCCGGTTGGTTGCGGACAAGACTCGACAGTCGATGGCGCTCTCCTGCGCGGCGCCGACCCGTCGAATACGCTTTTCCTGGACCGCTCGCAGCAGTTTGACCTGCATGGGGAGCGGCAGCTCGCCCAACTCATCCAGAAACAGCGTGCCGCCGTCGGCGGCCTCAAACAGCCCCACTTTGTCGCTGTAGGCCCCGGTGAAGCTGCCTTTGACGTGCCCAAAGAGCTCGCTCTCGATAAGATCCTGGGGAATCGCGCCGCAGTTCACCGGCACAAATGCTTTGGAGGCGCGCGCGCCCTGCTCGTGAATGAGGCGCGCGACGAGTTCTTTGCCTGTGCCGGACTCCCCGCTCACCAGAACGGGCGCCTGCGACCGGGCGAGCTTTGAGATGGTCTCGTGCAGACGCTGGATCGGCTTTGACTGCCCGATCAGATCTCGCGAACTCTGGGGTAAGGGTTGGCTTAGATTGACCGCCTGCTCAACCAGCTTGCGCAGTGCTTTGAGATCAATCGGTTTGTTTACGAAGTCGAAGGCGCCGGACTTCAGCGCCTGAATAGCGGATTCCATGCTGCCATGGGCCGTAATCATCGCGACCGGCAACGAGGGGTACTGTTGCTGGATATGCGCCACAAGGTCGAGGCCGTTGCCATCCGGCAGGCGCATATCGGTCAGGCAGAGATTGAAGGGTCTGGTCGTAAGCGCGGTTCGCGCGCTGGCCAGCGTTGCCGCCGCGACGCAATCGATCCCCATGCGCGCGAGCGTGATGGAAAGCAATTCCCGGATATCAGGCTCGTCATCGACAATCAGGGCCAAAGCGCGACTCATATCCAAATCAATGGAGCGCGGCAGTGAATTCGGGCGGGGTAAAGCTCAACCGGAACACGCATCCTTCCGGGCCCTGTTCCCATAATGTGAGATTGGTCTGATTCGCCTCGCAGAGTTCGCGGGCAATGTAGAGTCCAAGCCCGGTTCCTGCCCCCTCAGTCGTGAAAAAGGGCTCGAACAGTTGCTCGGCAACAACGGCAGTCATGCCTGGCCCGGTGTCGACCACATCCAGAAAAATCCTGCCTTGGGTCTCGTCTCGGCGCACGCGAAAGCTGAGCCAGGGGCGGCGCTGACTGTAGCGCAACGCGTTCTCGCCCAGATTCCACAGCACCTGTTGCAGCTGGCTTTTATCCATTGTCACGATGATATCAGCGTGCGTCGTCTGAACGGTCAATGCGTCCGGGTCCAGGCCGTGGCGGCGTGCAAACTCGTCCATGAACGCCTGCAGCCAGGGCAATAACTCAAAACGCTCGGCGTTGGGATTATCCCGCCGCCCAATCATCAGCACGTTCTTGACGATGTCGTTCATGCGCAGCGAATGCTCTTCGATAATCTGCACCAAACGGCGGTCGTCGGGCGGCAAGGCCGCAGACTCGGACAGCAATTGCCCCGCGTGACTGATGGCGCCCAGCGGATTGCGGATTTCATGGGCGATACTGGCCGTCAGTCGCCCGAGCGACGCCAGTTTTATCTGCTGGGCCCGCTGATGGATTTCCGCCGCGTCATCCATAAACACCAGCGTGCCGCTAGGGTCCTCGCCGATCTGGTAGAAGGAGACAATGACTTCTGCCCCCGCGGTGTCGAGCGTGAGGGGGGTACGGCGATTGTCCCCACGCTGGCGCCAGGCGCGCCACGCCAAGTTCAACATGCCTGAGAACTCATGCAGCGCGAGCCCGATTGCCGGGGCCGCTAGCCCCACCATCCGCAAGGCGGCCTGATTGGTCAGCACCACGTGCTGGCTACCATCCAGCACCAGAATGCCCGATTGCATCCTTTGCACGACATAAGAGTTGAGGCTGGCCAGACTGCGCACCTCCGCCTCCCGTTCCGCCACCAGCAGGGCACTTATCCGAACCTGTTCGCTCAGCCATGCCGACAGCACGCCGGTTAGAAAGGAACTGGTCCCGATGAGCGCGGCCTGCACGTAACAGGCGGTCGGATAATCGAGACGCCAAATGCCATAGAGCGTCTCGCCGAGTAGCGCGACAGTTGATACCGAGGCGTTTACGACCGCCTGCTTGCGGCCCGACAGCAGACAGGAGCCCGCGTTGGCGACCGCCAGCAAAATCCCGAAGCCCCCGGACACCCCCCCGGTAGCATGGATAAACAGCGTGAGCGCGAGCACATCGGCCGCCACCTGCACATTGCGCAGAAAGATGAACCCGCCCGCCCGCCGCAGGACCGCCGCATAGAAGAGCAGCGCAAAGGCGATATAGAACATGGCCGTCCACCCGCTTAGCGGGATGTGCACGCTCAGAACTTCTGGCTGCAGCCGCCAGACCAAGGTCAAGCCTGCGAACAGGCATCCAATCGCCAAGCGATAGATATTCAAGTACCGAAGCGCCCGCCATCTGCTGTCGTCGAACTCAAGCCGATGCTGCTCAATGGCAGTTCTTAGCGGCTCAACGCCTTTAGTGTGAGGCACAGATGAAACCTTGGCCGGAAGCCCGCGCCTCGCTTTCCGGCACATAGACGCCGCACTCGGTGCACTTGACCACGCGCACCGGCGTGGCTTGCGGCGGCACTCGGGGGGACGGCGCGCGCCAACGACGCCAGAGCACCAGCCCGACCCAAATCAGCGCTCCCCAGAACAACAAACGGCTCAAGCCCATCTCACCTCTCCTGCAGACCACCGGGGCTAGGGTTACGCGGGGCACGTTGCAACGCAAGGCGCGGCGTGCAAGCCCGACGGACTATCCGATATAGTTCGCGCGGGAATTTTCGGGGACACCCCCGTCAGGTGCCTTGCCCACGCTCCGCCAACCCGGAGCAGCATTCGCCTCACCCCTCACGCAACGGACTCTCGAGTAGCTTGGAGTAGATCGATGAACCTGCATGAATATCAGGCCAAACAGTTGTTTAGTGAATACGGCATTCCGATTTTGCCGGGCAAGGTGGCACGTAGCGCCGAAGAAGCAGCCGCCAATGTGCGCGCGCTGGGGGGTAGCGGCTGGCTCGTGAAGGCGCAGGTTCATGCCGGCGGACGCGGCAAGGCCGGTGGCGTCAAGTTCGTGAAAAGCGCCGAAGAAGCGGCAACCGTCGCCGCCTCCCTGCTCGGCACCCAGCTGGTGACCTATCAATCCGGTCCCGGCGGCCAGCCCGTAGAATGCGTGCTGATCGACAGCGCCGCGCAAATTGCCCACGAGCTCTATCTGAGCGCCGTGGTCGATCGCAGCACCCGTCGCGTCACCTTCATGGCCTCCCGCGCCGGCGGTATGGATATCGAAGAAGTCGCGGCGACCACGCCGGAGAAAATTTTCACCATCGCCGTTGACCCGGTGCTGGGCTTGCAGGACTACCAGACGCGAGTCATCGGCTTCTCCCTTGAACTCGACGACGCCCAGCGCAAGCAGATGGCGACCATCCTCAAAGGCCTCTACCGTCTGTTCATCGACAAAGACCTGAGCCTGCTGGAAGTCAATCCGCTGGCGATTCTGGCCGACGGCAGCCTCGCGGCGCTCGACGGCAAGATTAACATCGACGACAACGCGCTTTACCGTCAGGCCATCGCCGATTGGCGCGATGCCTCGCAGGAAGACGAAAAAGAACGCCGCGCCAAGGAATTCGACCTCAACTACGTCACGCTGGAAGGCAACATCGCCTGCATGGTGAACGGTGCCGGCCTTGCCATGGCGACCATGGACGTCGTGAAACTCTACGGCGGCGCCCCGGCCAACTTCCTCGACGTCGGCGGCGGCACTACCGCCGAGCGCGTGGCGGAAGCCTTCAAGATCATCACCTCGGACCCCAACGTTCAGGCGATTCTCATCAACATCTTCGGCGGTATCGTTCGCTGCGACATGATCGCCACCGGCATCATCGCCGCAGTGAAGGAAGTGGGCGTGAACGTGCCAGTGGTCGTTCGCCTTGAAGGCACCAACGTTGATGAAGGCAAAAAAATGCTGGCCGACAGCGGCCTCGCCATTACCAGCGCAGAAGACTTGAGTGACGCCGCCCAGAAGGTCGTCGCCGCGGTAGGAGGAGCACGCTAATGTCCATTCTGATTAACAAAGACACCAAGGTCATCGTTCAGGGTTTCACTGGCAAACAGGGCACCTTCCACGCGACACAAGCGATTGCCTATGGCACGCAGCTTGTGGGCGGCGTGACCCCGGGTCGCGGCGGCCAGTCGCATCTCGATCGCCCGATCTTCAATACGGTTCACGACGCGGTGAAAGAAACCGGCGCCGACGCCAGCATGATCTTCGTGCCGCCGCCGTTCGCCGCTGACGCGATTGCCGAGGCCGTCGATGGCGGTATCAAGGTCATCGCCTGCATCACCGAAGGCATTCCGGTACTGGATATGCTCAAAGTGAAAGCTATGCTGCTGACACGGCCCGATGTGCGCCTGATCGGCCCCAACTGCCCGGGCGTTATCACCCCGGGCGAGTGCAAGATGGGCATCATGCCGGCGGCCATTCACCGCCCGGGCAAGATTGGGATCGTCTCGCGCTCCGGCACGCTGACCTATGAAGCGGTGCATCAGACCACCAACGCCGGGCTCGGTCAGAGCACCTGCGTCGGGATCGGCGGCGACCCGATCAACGGCATGAACTTCATCGACGTCCTCACCCTCTTCCAGCAAGACCCGCAGACCGAAGGCATCATCATGGTCGGCGAAATCGGTGGTTCGGCCGAAGAAGACGCGGCGGCGTTCATCGCCAAGCACGTCACCAAGCCGGTGGTGGGCTACATCGCCGGGGTGACCGCCCCTCCGGGCAAGCGGATGGGCCATGCGGGCGCGATCATTGCCGGCGGCAAGGGCACTGCGGCCGACAAGTACGCCGCGCTCAAGGCGGCCGGCGTGACCACGGTGAACTCGCCGGCCGAACTCGGCGCCGCGATGAAGCGTGCGCTGTAAGACGCTGGCCTCCTGCCAGGCCGGGTGGGCGTGATGAAAATTGCGCTCGCCCAGCTTAATTTCTGCGTTGGCGATCTTGCGGGCAACACCGCCCGCATTATCGACACCATCGCGCGCGCCCGGGATGAACTCGGCGCGCGTCTGGTGGCGTTCCCCGAATTAGCCATCACCGGCTATCCGCCTGAAGACCTGCTGTTACGACCCGGGCTGCATCGACGGGTCGAACACGCCTTGCGCCAGATTATGGCCGCAGCGCAGGGCATAGCCGTGCTGGTGGGTCACCCCGAGGCCGCCGACAATCTGGTCTACAACAGTCTGAGTCTGCTCGACGGCGGCGTCCTCATGGCCCGCTATCGCAAACGCTGCCTCCCGAATTACAAAGTATTCGACGAAAAGCGGTACTTCACGCCGGGCGATCAGCCTTGCGTCGTCACGCTCGACGGGTTCTCCATCGGGGTTTCGATCTGCGAGGACATCTGGCATCCCGCTACGGCGCAGAGCGCTCGAGCCGCCGGCGCTGAAGTGATCCTCAACATCAACGCTTCCCCATGGAGCCAGCACAAGCGCGACGCACGGCTGGGCGCCGTCCGGCGCGCGATCGATGCCGCGGGGATCCCGGTGATTTACCTGAATCTCGTCGGTGGTCAGGATGAACTCGTCTTCGACGGCGCTTCTTTCGCGCTGGACGCGAGTGGCGAAGTGACCGCGGAGGCTCCTGAGTTCTCCGAAACCCTGATGAACGTTGAACTGACCCGCAGCGCTAGCGGGCTAAAGGCCAACGGCAGCCTGGAACCCGCCCTCTCCGACGAAGCCGCGGTTTATCAGGCGATGGTGATGGGCGTGCGCGACTACATCACCAAAAATCGCTTCGGCGGCGCGGTAATCGGCCTGTCCGGCGGGATCGATTCCGCCCTGACGCTAGCCATCGCGGCCGACGCGCTGGGCGCTGACAACGTCACCGCCATCTCAATGCCGTCCCGCTACACCGCCGACATGAGCATCGATGACGCGCTAGAACAGGCCCGAACCATGGGCTGCGAGTGCCATGTGGTGAGCATTGAGCCCACCGTGGATGCGCTCAATGAATCGCTGGCGCCGATATTTGCCGGACGCGCGGCCGACGTCACCGAAGAGAATATTCAGGCCCGTTGCCGCGGAATCCTGCTGATGGCCTATTCGAACAAAACCGGGCGCATGGTGCTGACCACCGGCAACAAGAGCGAGATGGCCGTGGGCTACGCCACGCTCTACGGCGACATGGCAGGCGGCTTCGCGCCGCTGAAGGACTGCCCCAAAACCTTGGTATTTCGGCTGTCCCGCTGGCGGAACGCCCAGGCTGAACAGCCGGTGATTCCACCTCGGGTGATCGAGCGCCCGCCGTCTGCCGAACTCCGCCCGGACCAGAAAGACACCGATAGCCTGCCGCCTTACGAGGTGCTGGATCCCATTCTGGAAGCCTACGTGGAATGCGATCGCAGCCCGCACGAAATTGCCGCAGACGGCTTTGATCTGGAAACCGTTAAACGGGTGGCCCGCATGGTCGACCGCAACGAGTACAAGCGGCGCCAAGCGGCACCGGGCGTGCGCATCACCGAACGAGCCTTCGGCCGCGACCGGCGCTTCCCGATTACCTCCCGCTACGACGAACAGGAGCCGGTGCCGGGGCAGTAAGCCGCGCGACTGAGGCGCAGTCGGGAGATTCTGAGGGGCGGCTATCCGGTCGCCCCAATCAGCGCAGCCTCATCGCACCTGCGTTTTCTTGACGGCTTCAATACCCGGGTAATTCGGGAAGTTGAGCTCGAGCACCCGCAGCGCGTCGTCGGAAAGCTGGTCAAGTTCCAACACCTTGTAGGCCTTGGCCATCAGCACCAGTGCGTCCGGCATCGCCGGCGTTTGCTGATAGTTCTCCACCACGTAGCGCGCTCTGTTGGCCGCCGCCACGAAGGCCCCGCGCCGCATGTACCAGTTGGCGACGTTGACTTCGTGCTGGGCGAGGATGTTGCGCAGGTAGCGCATCCGCAGCTGCGAGTCCGCCACGTAGCGGCTATCGGGGAAGCGCTTGATGAGTTCGGAGAAATCGTTGAAAGCCTGCAGGGAGGCGCCCGGATCGCGCTGGGACGCGTCGCGCACCAGATGGCGCTCGAGGATCCCTTTGCCGTTGTTGAAGTTGAGCAGCCCGCGCAGGTAATACGCGTAATCCATGTGGGGATGCGTCGGGTTGAGCTTCATGAAGCGGTCGACGGCCGCCAGCGCCTTGGCTGTTTCGTCTGACTTGTAGTGGCAGTACGCCAGCTCCAGCTGGGCCTGCGGCGCGTAGGTGCCGAAGGGATAGCGCGCCTGCAGCTTTTCGTAGTAGTCGATGGCCCCATTGCAGGAGCCCGCGTTCAGTCGATCCTTGGCGGCAAAATACAGCTTCTTTTCTGGCCAGTTCTCGGGAATATCGTCTTTGTCTTTGTCTGGCAGCAGGCCGCAACCGGCGAGCCATACACACAGCGTGGCAGTCAGCAGCACGCCGAATGCGCGCCGTGCCGTGAACAGGGAGGAAGTTTGATTCACTGATTTCTGGCCCATCGCGGTAGGGCGGGCATTGTAGTGCCTCAAGTGCGTGAGACCAAGGCAAGCCCGTGAGCTTGCAGTAGACTGCCCGGCATGAATTCAGTTCGCCATCACGAAATAAGAATCCCCTCCGAACACGGTGGGCGTCGACTCGACCAGGCGCTGGCCGCCATGTTTGAGGATTATTCCCGCAGCATGCTCACCGCATGGATTCGTGAAGGGCGAGTCAAGCTGAACGAGCGCCCCTGCCGCCCTCGCGACACCGTCAACTTTGGTGACAGGGTTGAGATCGAAGCCGTGCTGGCCGCCAGCGCGGAGACCGTCCCTGAAGCAGTCGAGTTTGGTGTGATCCACGAAGACCGCGGGGTGATTGTGGTGAACAAGCCGGCGGGTCTGGTGGTGCACCCGGGCGCCGGCAACCCGAAGGCCACGCTGGTCAACGGGCTGCTGCACCGCTATCCCGAACTCGCCGCCCTGCCCCGCGCCGGGCTGATTCATCGGCTGGACAAAGACACCTCGGGGCTGTTGGTCGTGGCTCGAACGCCGCGCAGTTTCCAGCGCCTGACCAGCATGATGGCCGAGCGCGAAATTCACCGGACCTATGCCGCACTCGTGCATGGCATCGTGGTCTCGGGGGGCACAATCGAAGCCTCAATCAGCCGCGACCGCCACCACCGCACGCGCATGAAGGTTGCGGATGGCGGGCGGGAAGCCGTCACCCACTATCGAGTCGCCCAGAAATTTCGCGTCCATACCTTGCTCGAAATTGCGCTGGAGACTGGCCGCACACACCAAATTCGCGTCCACCTTCAACACATCGGCAGCCCGATTGTTGGCGATCCGGCCTACGGCACGCGCAGACGCCTGCCGGCGGGCGCGCAGGCGCCGCTCCTGACCGCGCTCCGAAATCTGAAACGTCAGGCTTTACACGCCATGCGCCTCGAATTCCAAAACCCCTCCGGGCGCGGCCAGATCATGGCGGAATCCCCGCTGCCGGAGGACATTACCGACCTGCTGGCGGCGCTGGCGGACGATACGGCGGCAGCCAGCGGCACGTGATCCCGTTTATCGCGCCGCAGTGGCCGGCCCCGGTGTCGGTGCGGGCCATCGTGACCACCCGACTGGGCGGGACCAGCCTCGGCGGCTATGCGGGTTTCAATCTCGCGACGCATGTGGGAGACGACCCGGCGCAGGTTGAGGCGAACCGCGCGCTGCTCCGGCACGGGCTCAAGCTCCCCGCAGAGCCCTGTTGGCTCGACCAGATCCACGGCGCGGATTGCGTCGATGCCAGCCTACGCTTTGAACAACCACCGGCCGCCGATGCCGCCTTCGCCGACCGGCCGGGCGTCGTCTGCGCCGTGCTTACCGCCGACTGCCTGCCGATTCTGCTCAGCGATCGCGCAGGTAGCATGGTGGCGGCCGTTCATGCCGGTTGGCGGGGCTTGGCGAATGGCGTGATCCCCAATGCCGTTTCCTGCCTGACGGCGGCCGCCGAGCTTATCGCTTGGGTGGGACCTGGCATTGGTCCTCGCCATTACCGCGTAGGCCCCGACCTTCGCGAACGTTTTATGACGCACGACTCGGCCCACGAGCGCGCGTTTCAAACCCGCCCCGACGGCGATTACGCCAATCTCGCACTCATAGCCCAACAGCAGCTTCTGCAATCGGGCGTTAGCCATGTCACCTTGAGCGGCCTCTGCACTTATGAGGATTCCGCGCGCTTCTATTCGTTCCGACGCGACGCCGTCTGCGGCCGCTTTGCCAGCCTGATCTGGATCGAACGTTCACCCGCTGTTGCTTGATAGCGTGGGCTTCGTCCCCATGTGGGGACTAACAGCCCACATTTACTGAGGACGCATCAATGCGGATGGACAAAATGACAACCCGTTTTCAGCAGGCGCTCGCCGAAGCGCAAAGCCGTGCGCTAGGTCTGGACAATCAGTTGATTGAACCTGCGCACCTGCTGAGCGCGTTACTGGAACAGGACAACAGCACGGTCAAACATGTGCTGGCCAAAAGCGGCGTCGATACCGACGCCCTGCACGCCCAGCTCGCGCAGGCGATGGACCGACTCCCGAAAGTAGAAGGCGTACCGGGTGATGTGCATACCTCCAACGATTTGGTCCGTCTGCTGAACGTGACGGACAAGCTCGCCCAGAAGCGCGGCGACGCCTTTATCTCCAGCGAACTGTTTGTGCTGGCCGCGCTGGGTGACCCTGGGGAACTTGGACGACTCCTGAAGCGCCTTGGCGCACGGGAAGCGGCCCTGCTCACGGCCATCGATGCGCTGCGCGGCGGCGACAAGGTGGCCGACGCGAACGCCGAAGAGACCCGTCAAGCGCTGGAGAAGTACACCATCGATCTCACCGCGCGCGCCGAAAGCGGCAAGCTTGATCCCGTCATCGGCCGCGACGAGGAGATTCGGCGGGCCATTCAGGTGCTGCAGCGGCGCACCAAGAACAATCCGGTGCTCATCGGCGAACCTGGCGTGGGCAAGACCGCCATCGTCGAAGGCCTCGCCCAACGGATCGTCAATGGCGAAGTGCCCGAAGGCCTCAAGCGCAAACGCGTGCTCTCGCTCGACATGGGCGCACTCATTGCAGGCGCCAAGTTCCGCGGCGAGTTCGAAGAGCGGCTCAAGGCGGTGCTGAATGATTTGGCGAAGCAGGAAGGTCAGGTGGTGTTGTTCATC
Source organism: Gammaproteobacteria bacterium (assembly GCA_947450495.1). Taxonomy (GTDB): domain Bacteria; phylum Pseudomonadota; class Gammaproteobacteria. The sequence goes on along the minus strand of CANFVX010000022.1, from coordinate 2,746 downwards.
GACGAGCTGCACACCATGGTCGGCGCTGGCAAGGCCGAAGGTGCGATGGACGCCGGCAATATGCTCAAGCCCGCCCTGGCCCGCGGGGAACTGCATTGCATCGGCGCGACCACGCTCGACGAATATCGCCAATATGTGGAAAAAGACGCCGCCCTCGAGCGCCGCTTCCAGAAAGTGCTGGTCGATGAGCCCTCGATTGAAGACACCATCGCGATCCTGCGGGGCCTGAAAGAAAAATATGCCGTGCATCACGGCGTGGAAATTACCGACCCGGCGATTGTGGCCGCCGCCCAACTCTCGCATCGCTACATCACCGACCGTCAGTTGCCAGACAAGGCGATTGATTTAATCGACGAGGCCGCGAGCCGCATCAGCATCGAAATCGACTCAAAGCCCGAGGAAATGGATCGGCTCGACCGCAAGCTTATCCAGTTGAAGATTGAGCGCGAGGCCTTGCGCAAGGAAACCGACGACGCTTCGAAACGGCGACTGGCCGACCTTGAACTCCAGCTGGAGAAAATCGAGCGTGAATCGGCCGATCTGGAAGAAATCTGGAAGTCCGAAAAGGCTGCCCTGCAGGGCACGCATCAGGTACAGGCCGATCTGGACCGGGCGCGCACCGACTTTGAAAGCGCGCGACGTAGCGGCGATCTCGCCCGCATGTCCGAACTCCAGTACGGCGTGATTCCGGCGCTGGAGAAGCGCCTGGCGGCGGCCTCAGAAGGCGAGCGTCCGCCGATGCGTCTGCTCCGAAACCGGGTGACCGACGAGGAAATTGCCGAGGTGGTGTCGAAGTGGACCGGCATTCCGGTGTCCCGAATGCTGGAAGGCGAGCGCGCCAAACTGCTCCGGATGGAGGACGCCCTGCATCAGCGAGTGGTGGGCCAGGATCAGGCCGTGGCCGCCGTCGCCAACGCCATTCGGCGCTCGCGCGCCGGGCTTTCGGACCCTCGCCGCCCGAACGGCTCATTCCTCTTTCTCGGTCCCACCGGGGTTGGCAAGACGGAACTCTGCAAATCGCTGGCGGGCTTTCTCTTCGACACCGAAGACGCGCTGGTCCGCATCGACATGTCCGAATACATGGAGAAACACGCGGTCGCGCGGCTCATTGGCGCGCCGCCGGGCTATGTCGGCTATGAAGAAGGGGGATACCTGACTGAAACCGTCCGCCGCAAACCCTATGCGGTGCTGCTTTTCGACGAAATTGAGAAAGCGCATCCGGATGTGTTCAACATTCTGCTGCAAGTTCTCGATGATGGACGCCTGACCGATGGCCATGGGCGCACGGTCGATTTCCGCAACACCGTCATTGTCATGACGTCCAATCTGGGCTCGGAGCGCATCCAGACGCTAGGCGAGACCGCAGATTACGAGACCATGCGCAGCGCGGTCATGGAAGTAGTGCGTCAGAGCTTCCGCCCGGAGTTCATCAACCGGATCGATGAAGTGGTGGTTTTCCACGGCTTGCGCAAGGCTCAAATCCGCGCCATCGCCGAGGTTCAACTCGCACTTCTGCGCCAGCGCTTGGCCGAACAACGCATCGGGCTGGATATTTCGGTGCATGCGGTCGATACCTTGGGGGAGGCGGGATTCGATCCGGTATACGGAGCGAGACCGCTGAAGCGAGCCATTCAGGCCTATATCGAGACTCCACTCGCCCAAGCCCTGCTTGAAGGTAAATTTGCCGCCGACGACACCATCAAGATTGATGCGGTCGACGGGAAATTCACTTTTCGAAGCTAGTGCCAAGCCCCTGCAGCGCCGAATCGGGCCTGCAGGGGGAAAAAGCGGATGGGCCAATAGTCAGCGGGGCCGCTTTGCTCTAGTATTTTTTGCGGTGCGCTCGCGCCAAAAGGATTAAGGCAACCCCGCTGTGGCTGTAACGTCAAACCGTATTCCGTTAACCGGACTCGCGCGCAAGCTCGTCGCCGACGGGCTGCTTGACGAGCATGAGGCCTCGCGCGCCTTTCAGGCGGCGGTTGCCGCCAAAACCCCATTCGTTAAATACGTGGTCGACCAGAAACTGGTCGACCCCAAAATCGTTGCCCACGCCGCCTCCCAGGAATTTGGCGTTCCGCTGATTGATATCGAAGCGATCGAAATTGATCCGGATGTCGTCAAACTGGTCAGCGAAGAACTCATCCAGCGGCATCACGCGCTGCCCATCTTCAAGCGCGGCAACCGGGTCTATATCGGCTTGGCGGACCCCACCAATCTGCAAGCGCTGGACGAGATCAAATTCCATATCGGGGCCAACACCGAAGCGGTGCTGGTCGAGCAGCACAAGTTACAAAAAGCCATTGAAAAGGCGCTGGCCGCCGCCGACAACGGCTTGTCGGGACTCGAAGACTCGGATTTCGAAAACCTCGACGATCTGGAGGTTGGCACACAACAGGAAGCCGCCGCCGAAAGTTCCGAGATTGATGACGCTCCGGTCGTGCGCTTCATCAACAAAGTGTTGCTGGACGCTATCAAGCGTGGGGCATCCGACCTGCACTTTGAGCCCTATGAGAAAATCTATCGAGTCCGTTTTCGGGTGGACGGCATGCTCTCCGAAATTGCCAAGCCACCGCTGGCGCTCTCTGGCAAGATCGCCGCGCGCATCAAGGTGATGGCGCGCCTTGACGTTTCCGAGCGCCGTGTGCCGCAAGACGGCAGGATCAAACTCAAGCTCTCAAAAACCAAATCCATCGATTTTCGCGTGAACACCTGCCCGACCCTGTTCGGCGAGAAATGTGTCATGCGT
>CANFVX010000021.1 GCA_947450495.1 Gammaproteobacteria bacterium | reverse complement strand
CTTGGCACAGTCCCCGGTGCCCCGGAGCACCCGTTTCAAGACGTCGAACGGAGCGTACATCTCGAGCATGAAGTCGAGCCCCGGGCCGCATTCTGGCACCTGATCTGCGGGCAGGTGCTGCAGCCAGGTTTGGCGCCCGGCAACGATTAAGCCGGCGATCGCCGATAAGCCGATGAGCGCCGCATAGACTCGCCGCGCCGTGCCACGGGGCCCATGCACCGTGGCGACCGCCGCGATGCAGATCACCGCAAAAAAGGCCACGCGCTGAAAAATGCAGAGCGGGCAGGGTTCTAGCCCAGTGCCGAACTGAAGGTAGTAGCCGAACGCCAACAGGCTGGCGCAGCCCAGCGCGATGAGCGCATTGCCGCCGCGACTGACGGCAAAGTTTTCAATGGTGCTGGCTCTCGGCATGGTGGGCCTATTCTAGCGGGCGATGGCCGGGACTATACCAGCGCCGAATGCACTGGCCAGAAAAGAACACAGCCGGTGATCAAGCCAACGCTCCGTGACGCCGGCGAGGGATTCGGCGACAAATCCCACATGACCGCCGCGCGCCGCGAGTTCGAGCGTCACGCCCGCCGCCAGATCGGCTGCCACGGGAATACCATCGGGCGGCAGGAATGGGTCGTCGCTCGCATGAATCAACAGCGTGGGCGTGGCAATGTGCTTGAGGTACTGCCGGGAACTGGACTGCCCGTAATAGTCCTCCGCATCCCGGAAGCCGTGCAGCGGCGCGGTGTAGCGGTCGTCGTAGGTTTTGAAATCGTTCCAGCGTTCGATCTCTGTGAGATCCAGCGGGCAGGGCACGACCTGCGATTTAGCGAGGGCCTTGCGCTGCAGACTGCCGATGAGATGTCGTTCGTAGACTTTCGAGAAACCTCGATTGAGTCGCCACGCGGCGCGGCCGAGTTCGAAGGGCACTGAAATCGCCACCGCGCCGGCGAGTCCCGAGTTAGCCCCCGATTCCCCCAGATATTTCAGTAGCACATTGCCGCCCATCGAGTAGCCCACCGCGCCGATGGGCACGCTTGGATGGCGCGCGCGCAAGGCCGCCAGCACGCAGCGAAGATCGCCGGTATCGCCCGAGTGATAGTTGCGCGCCAGGCGATTGAACTCGCCGCTGCAGCCACGGAAATGCATCAGCACGCCGTGCCAGCCGCGGGCGTCAATGGCCTGCAGCACCGTGCGAATATGCGGCGAGGCGAGACTGCCTTCCAGTCCATGCAAGACCAGCACACAGGGCTGCTCCGGCTTGCCCACATGGGCTAGATCGACGAAGTCGCCGTCGGGCAATTCAAAACGTTCGTGACGAACCTGAGGCAGAGGGGGCCGCCGCGCGAGCGCAGCCCATAGGGTGTGGCTGTGGCCGTCGGGCAGCCACCAGACGGGCCGATAGTCGCGGGGATGCGTGACGACGCCGCAAGGCGACGCCTCAGTCACCGCTATCGGCACTGACCCTGACCGGGTCGCCATCAGGGGCGTTGGCGCGCAGTTCGCCGGCCACTTCCAGATCGACCACCGCCGTAAAGATCGTGCGTTCGCCCAGCATCGTCACGCTAACGACTTCCCCGACCGACTGGCCGCTGACGGTGCCCGGGGCGAACAGGCGTGCCCCAGGCACGAGCCTTGCGGTCGTTTCACCGCTACGCAGACGGGCTTTCACCTGACCCCGATATTTAAGCCGCGCGATGATTTCCTGACCCGGGTAACAGCCTTTGTCGAAGCTCATCATGCCAAGACGGTCGAGATTGAGTTGCTGCGGAAGAAAGCGCTCGCTGCTGGCGCCTTCAATCCGGGGCAGCGCGAGCGCGGCGTCCTCGGCCCACCAGTTGTCGGCGTTGGTGGCGCCGAGACCGCTGGTGCTGAGCCAGTGCTGCACGGCGGCTTCCGGGCCCAGCAGCCAGCAGCGCGCCGTGGCCCCGGGCAGCCTGACGGCGAGCAGCGGCGGCAGGCCGCGCGTGCTTCCCGCGGGTTCGGAGAGGCAGGCGCCAACCGGCGCAGGGGCTTGTTCGGCGGCGATGCCGGCCACCGACCAGACTGCCGACCAGTCGTCCAGACTCACCTTGGCGCGCAGGACAAACATCCGGAGGCGCTTTAGCAAGCGCTCGATCCCTGAGATGGGAACGACCAGCAGAAATCCGTCATCAACGGCCAGAATCTGCATCAGAAACAACACGCGCCCTTGCGGATTACACCAGGCCGCAAGACAGCCCTGCGTGGGAGTAATACGGCGAATGTCAGCGGTGAACTGGCCTTGTAGAAAGTTTCGCGCGTCTTCACCGGCGACCTTGATAAGGCCCAGGTTGGGGAGCAAGGCGTAGCCAGTAAGCATCACGGGCGGCCTTTTAGCTGCGCGGCGGCGGCTGCAGCAGCGCTAACAGGCCGAGATAGTCTGCCGGGGGCCTTTGCCGACCCAGCATCCAATCATAGATATCGAGGTCGTTTTCCAGCAGTAAGCGGTCGAACAACTCGCTGTCCTCAGCGGACAGTGCGTCGTAGTGCTGGTTGAGGAAATTCGCGAACACCATGTCGAGTTCGCGGATACCGCGGCGGCAACGCCAGAGCACCCGGCTGTTGGCCGCCACGGGGATTACAGCGTGCGGCTCACCATCATTTTCTTGATTTCCGCGATCGCCTTGGCCGGGTTAAGACCCTTCGGGCAGGTGCGGGCGCAGTTCATGATGGTGTGGCAGCGGTAAAGACGGAACGGGTCTTCGAGATTGTCCAGGCGTTCGCCGGTGGCTTCGTCGCGGCTGTCGGCCAGCCAGCGATAGGCCTGCAGCAGCGCGGCGGGGCCGAGATAGCGGTCGCTGTTCCACCAGTAGCTCGGGCAGCTCGTAGAGCAGCAGGCGCAGAGGATGCATTCGTACAGACCATCGAGCTTGGCGCGATCGTCTTTGGACTGCAGGCGTTCGCGATCCGGCGGCGCGGTGTCGGTCTTCAGCCAAGGCTGCACAGAGGCGTACTGGGCAAAGAAGTGGGTGAGGTCGGGCACCAAATCCTTTTGTACCGGCATATGCGGTAGCGGATAGATTTTGACATCGCCCTTGATGGATTCCGTCGCGGTGGTGCAGGCCAGCGTGTTGGTGCCGTCGATGTTCATCGCGCAGGAACCGCAGATGCCTTCGCGGCAGGAGCGGCGCAGCGTTACCGTGGGGTCCAGTTCGTTTTTGATGTACAGGATGGCGTCGAGCACCATCGGGCCGCACTTGTCGAGATCGATCTCGAAAGTATCGAGCCGTGGGTTTTCGCCGGTGTCCGGATCCCAACGATAGATGACCACCTTGCGGGCGCGCTTGGCGCCGGCCGCAGCGGACACGGTTTTGCCGGGCTGGATTTTGGAATTCTTCGGGAGGGTGAACTCTGCCATGGGATCCTCGCGCGGTATCGCTGTCAGTACGTGCGCTTCTTGGGGGGGAACACCTGAACCTCGTCGCTCAGGGTGTACATGTGCACCGGGCGGTAGTCGAAATCGACTTTGCCCTCACCGCTCAACCAGGTCAGCGTGTGCTTCATCCAGTTCTCGTCATCGCGATCCGGATAGTCTTCTCGCGCATGGGCGCCGCGAGATTCCTTGCGGTTCGCCGCCGCCTGGATGCTGACCACCGCGCTGCCCAGCAGGTTGTCCAGTTCCAGCGTTTCCACCAGATCGGTGTTCCAGATGAGCGAGCGGTCGGTGACTTTCACGTCCTTGAAGGAACTGTGAATCGCATCCATCTTCGCGCAGCCTTCCGCCAGTGCGTCGCCGGTGCGGAACACCGCAGCGTAGTTCTGCATCGTGCGCTGCATTTCGTTGCGGATGTGCGCGGTCGACGCACTGCCCTTGGCGTGGCGCAGGCCGTCGAAGCGCGCGAGGATGCCGTCGGTCGCACGGCTGGGCAGCGACGAATGCGACATATCCCGCTTGATGTCCGCCGCCGCGCGCTTGGCCGCGGCGCGGCCGAACACCACCAGGTCCAGCAGTGAGTTGGAGCCCAAGCGGTTCGCGCCGTGCACCGACACACAGGCCGCTTCGCCGATAGACATCAGGCCCGGCACTTCGGCGTCCGGGTTACCGTTCTTTAACGTGACCACGTTGCCGTGGTAGTTGGTCGGGATGCCGCCCATGTTGTAGTGAACGGTGGGGAGTACCGGAATCGGCTCCTTGGTCACATCAACGTTGGCAAAGATGCGGGCGGATTCGGCGATACCCGGCAAGCGTTCTTCAATCACCTCTGCGCCCAGATGTTCAAGGTGCAGATGGATGTGGTCGTTCAGCGAACCCACGCCACGGCCTTCGCGGATTTCGATGGTCATCGAACGGGAAACCACGTCACGCGAGGCAAGGTCTTTGGCGTTCGGCGCATAGCGCTCCATGAAGCGCTCGCCTTTGGAGTTGGTGAGGCCTCCGCCTTCGCCGCGCACGCCTTCGGTCATCAGGCAGCCCGCGCCGTAGATGCCGGTCGGATGGAACTGGGTGAACTCCATATCCTGCAGGGGCAGGCCAGCCCGCAGCACCATGCCGTTACCGTCGCCGGTGCAGGTATGGGCCGAGGTGGCGGAGAAGTAGGCCCGGCCATAACCGCCAGTGGCGAGCACCACCGAATGGGCGCGGAACAGGTGCAGGGTGCCGTCGGCCAGATTCCACGCGACTACGCCCTTACAGGCGCCGTCGTCGTCCATCACGAGGTCAACCGCAAAATATTCGATGAAGAATTCGGCGTTGTGCTTCAGCGACTGCTGATACAGCGTATGCAGAATTGCGTGACCGGTACGGTCGGCCGCCGCGCAGGTGCGCTGGGCGATGCCTTCACCGTAGTTGGTGGTCATGCCGCCGAAGGGGCGCTGGTAGATGTTGCCGCTCTCGGTACGGGAGAAAGGCACGCCGTAGTGTTCGAGTTCGATCACGGCCGGAATCGCTTCCCGGCACATGTATTCAATCGCGTCCTGGTCGCCCAGCCAGTCCGACCCCTTGATGGTGTCGTACATGTGCCAGCGCCAGTCGTCTGGTCCCATGTTGGCCAACGCGGCGCTCATGCCGCCCTGAGCCGCCACGGTGTGGCTGCGCGTGGGGAAAACTTTGGTGATGCAGGCGGTTTTGAGGCCTTCTGCCGCCATACCAAACGTAGCGCGCAGGCCGGCGCCGCCGGCACCCACCACCACTACGTCGTACTTGTGTTCGATCAGCGTGTAGCTAGCCATGGGTCAGTGCGTTCCCAGCGAGATTTTCAGAATGGAGACCACGGCGAGCAGGGCACCGAGGCCGGCGAAGGCGCGCAACAGAAGTTGGGCGACAATTTGTTTGGTCGTGCAGTGGATGTAGTCCTCGATCACGACCTGCACCCCCAGCATCAAGTGCCAGAAGAGCGCAATGCTGAGTGCAAGCAACAGCACGGTCACGTAGGGAATCGACACCCAGGCCACCACGGTGGCGTGGTCTGCGTGCACCTTGGACAGCAGTGACACGACAAACCACAGCGTAAGCGGGATCAGCGCGATGGCGGTCAGGCGCTGCAGGCGCCAGTGATGCACGCCTTCCTTGGCCGAACCCAGGCCTTTGACCTTGCCAAGACTGGAGCGAAGACTCATGCGGCACCTCCGGCAACAAACAGGACATAGCCCCAGGTCAGGGCGGTGAGCGTAGTGGCGGCCGCCAATACCGTGTACCCGGAAGCATAGACGTGGCGCAGCTCAAAACCTTTGCCCGCATCCCAGAACAGGTGACGGATGCCGTTGCACAGGTGGTAGAAGAAAGCCCACGTCCACCCCGCGAGTACGAGTTTCACCAGCCAGCAACCGAGGAATTCCTGGGCGGCGGCATAGGCCTCTGGACCACGGGCGACCGCTTGCAACCAGTACAGCAGCACCATCGTGCCCAGACTGAGTGCGACGCCGGTGGCGCGGTGGGTGATCGACAGCACGCTGGTGAGCTGCGGTCGGTAAATCTGCAAGTGCGGCGATAGCGGTCGGTTACTCATAATGATGCTGCTACGTCTGGCCTTGGGGGTTGGATTGCAATCTCGACTCGCCGGTCAAGGCGCGTCCAGGGGAGTCGTTCAGAAATCAATGCAGCGTCCCTTGCGCTCCCAATCGCCGTAGCGGGTGGGTTCGGGGCCTCGCGGTCCGCCAATTTCTTTGGGTTTTGCCGGCGCTTCCTGCTGGCTTACCGGCGGCTCGGCCGGTGGTTGCGGAATCGATTCATCGGTCATGCTGTTAATGCCTGCCGACCCGTCGGTCTTCATGGAGAACTGTGTTTTCCGCCGCAGGCTTTCGCGTCCGAAAGCTGCGGTAGTATCTTTTCTGCCACCATCAAATTCAAGCAAGCAAATGAGCAAGGAGGCTCTGGATGCAAGGCAATGGATTCACGGTGCCGATTCGGATTGTGCCTCAGGGCTCGGTCCGCTTGCGGCAGGCTCTGATTTTGGGACATCTCGCACTCGCCGCGCTGGTGCTACTAGCGTGCCGCAGCCCGCTCTACGGTGTTTGCTTGTTGCTCGCCTGCGGGCTGCACTACCGGCACTGGCAGCGGGAATTAGCTGCGGATTGCGCGCGCTTTGCGGCGGTGCTGTTCGATAGCGAAGGGCGCTGGTGGCTGCAAGCCGGCGCCGGCAAGCGTATCCCGGCGCAACTATCAACGCGACTTATCATCACGCCCTGGCTGATGGTGCTCCCGCTGTTGGCGCCTGGCGGCGCGCGCGGGATCCGACTTTATTTACTACGGGACAATCTGCCGTCTGATGATTTTCGGCGGCTGCGAGTCCGCCTGCTGTGGCAGGCGTCCAACGAACGTCTATAGAGAGAATCGTTCGCGCCAGGCCAGCCAAAGCTTGCGCAAGGGGGTGAGGTCGGTGCGGGTTTCCCACACGCGGCAACCGCTGCGCAGGATTTCCGACACCAGTGTGAGGTTGAGTCTGGCCAATGTCGCGAGCGGCCGCAGCTTTGCGCGACCCTCCAGCCCGCTCAACGCACGCCCCAGTTCGGCTTGCAGCGCTGCGAGGTCTTCGCCGAGCACCGCGGCGTACCAATCACCTGCCGCCACCGGCAGTGTGCCCGCCTTGCGCGTGGCCGCCGCGATGGTCTCATCGGTGAGCAACGCCATTTGGCACTCGAGCTGCGGGCGGGCATCGCGGAGCGCGGCAATTTCTTCCACCACGCCCGCGAGCGCGAGCACTTCGGACGAGACGCCAGATTCGGGCGGCAAGCATCGCCGGAGCGCGCATTCCCACAGCGGGCCGTGGGCGGACACGAAGGCCGCACGTCGCGCGGCGAGCGTAGAAAAATGAGGCGCACCCAGCATGTTTTCCACGCCCTCGACGAGCGCGAGTCCGGCGGCCGGGAGTGCTGGGTCGAGGTTGATAAGGCCGCGCGTGATGACGTGGCGTGGGGTGCCACGGGCCAGTTGGCCCAATTCATCGCGCCACCAGGCGAGTTTGGGCAAGGCGATGGTGGGCGCCGAGCAGGAGGCCGGTATGCCGGCGATGGCCTGCCGCAGGCTCGCGATCGTCAGGAGTGCTCGCTTATCCCCGGTGGGCGCGTACAGGTGGGCGTAGTAGAGGTCGCTGCCCGGCGCGGGGAGCCAACTGTCCAGCGCCTCACCCGGCGTTCCGTTCATAGTCCCGACTGATGGGCGGCGAGCCAGTTGGCGATGTCTGCCGGGGCGCTGACGATGGCGTCGGCGGCCCAGGCCTGCGGGTCGTCGTCCGGACCCAGATAGCCGTAGCCTGCCACCAGGGTATACATGCCGGCCCGCTTGCCGGCTTCGATGTCGCGCGCCGCATCGCCAACGTAAACGCAGTGAGCGGGGTCGCAGGCAATTTGTTCAGCGGCGAGCAACAGCGGCGCCGGGTGCGGTTTGCGCTCCGGCAGGGTGTCGCCGCTGACCACGCAGCCCGGGACCGCGCCCAGGCTTAGCTTCGCCAGCAGCGGCTCGGTCAGCCAGCCGGGCTTGTTGGTGACGATGCCCCAGCGCAAGCCCGCGTTTTCAATCGTTTCGAGCAGGCTCGCCATGCCCGGGAACAGGGTGGTTTCGTCCGCCACGTGTCGGTGATAAACGTCCAGCAGTGCCAGCCGCGTGGCTTCAAACTCCGCGCTGTCCTCGGCCAGTTCAAAGCCCAGCCGGGTCAGCGCAAAGCTGCCGTGGGACGCGTGCGGACGCACCTCGGCGTAGGGCAGTGGCGGGTAACCCCGCGAGGCGCGCAGCCGGTTCAGGGCGCCGGCGAGATCCGGCGCGGTGTCGAGCAGAGTGCCATCCAGATCAAACAGCACCGCCGTGATCGGGCGGCGCCCCTCAGGCACGGAGTCGCGCATGCAGGAGATAGTTCACGCTGACGTCGCGGGTGCGCTCGGCGCGGCGTGACAGCGGCAAATACCGCATGCCGGCCAGATGCTGCACCTCGAAGCCCTCGGCGCGCAGCCATTGCGCGAGTTCGCTGGGGCGGATGAAGCGGCGGTAATCGTGCGTGCCTTTGGGCAGCAGACCCAGCAGGTGTTCGGCGCCCAGCACTGCGGTGCCCCAGGCTTTAGGGGTGCGGTTGAGCGTGCTTAAGAACAAGTCCCCCTCAGGGGCCAGCAGGGCGCGGCAGGCCGCCAGCAGGCTGCCCGGATCGGGCACGTGTTCCAGCAACTCCATGCAGGTGATGACCTGATACGCGCCCGGAGCGCCTTGCGCAAAGGCCTCGGCGGTGATCGTGGTGTAGTGAACGCTGAGACCTTCCTCAGCGGCGTGGTGTCGCGCGGCTTCGATCAGCGTGGCGCTGGCATCGATGCCGTGCGCAAGCGCGCCGGCGCGCGCCAGACTTTCCGTCAGCACCCCGCCGCCGCAGCCAATATCCAGCACGGATTTGCCCGGCAGCGCGGCGTATTCGGTGATGAACTCAAGCCGGCACGGGTTGATCTCGTGGAGGGTGCGCCCAGGGCCTTGCAGATCCCACCAGTCGGCGGCGAGCGCCGAGAAGTGGCTGATTTCGTCCGGGTCTACGTTGCGGCCGGTCGCTTCCGCTGCGGTCACTCGTCGTCTTCGGCGAGCATCCGCCGGGGCAGTTGCATGGTGCTGTCGAGGTCCATCATCGTGGCCTCTGGTTCGAAAGGTTCGGGGATGGCCGGCGGGGCGGACGGCTTGCCGGCCACCGCTTCGTCGATCAGCCGTCGGCGTTCGAGGATGTAGGTGCGGCGATCGATGGCTTCACTGACATACGCCGCGCAGAGTTCGCGCAGGTAATCGTTGGTGACAAGAACGGAGGCCAGAGTATTCACGGTAACACCTCTACCAGACACACCGTGACATTGTCGGTTGCTCCGGCCGCCAGTGCCATATCGACCAGACGCCGTGCGGTGGTGGGCAAATCGGCGCCGACCATGGCGGTGGCGATTTCTCGTTCATGCACATGCTTGTCGAGCCCATCCGAACACAGCAGGAAGCGGTCGCCCTCGTTGAGTTCCACGATATTGCAATCAAGGAACAGCTGTTCCGCCGCCCCCACGGCGCGGGTGATGAGATTGCCGTCCGGATGGTTGTGCGCTTCCTCGCGGGTGATGATGCCGTGCTTCACGTATTCCTCCACCTTGGAGTGGTCGGTCGTAAGTCGCTCCAGTTCCCCCATGCTCATGCGATAAAGGCGGCTGTCTCCCGCCCATAGAAAGGCAGCGTGGGAGTCGCAGGCCAGCAGGCTGACCACGGTGCTCCCGATGACCTGACGACGTTCGCGCGACAGCGCTTGCAGGCGCTCGTTGACGGCCAGTAATTGATGCTCGGCAAATTCAACCAGCAAGCTGAGATTAGCCGCCGGTTTGAGGCGGGCCAAGGCCGAGACAATCATCTCGCTGGCCACATCGCCCGCCGAATGTCCCCCCATGCCATCGGCCACCGCCCAAATCCCGGCGTCGGGGCGGTCCAGCAGGGAGTCTTCGTTGACTTGGCGCACAAGACCCACATCGGTGAGCGCGACGGAATGCCAGCGCATAGCGGCCTTAACCTTCAACCATGCCGCAGATCGCGGCAGGCAGGAGCGACAGCGCGACGCCAAAGGGGAGGTGAGCCGGGGGCAGCAGAAGGGCGTTCATTCGGCAGTTTGCTCTCTTACTTCAAAGTGAACCGCAGCATCGCCGGCTTCTGCCAGCGTGCGGCCTAGACTGATCACCCCTGCCCCTGCGAGCAGGATTTCTTCGCGACGAACAAACCGTTCCTCACCGTTAAGGCGAACGTAAGTGCCGTTCGTGCTTTGGTCAATCAGAAAAAATTTGCCGCGTCGGTATTCCAGGCGGGCGTGGAGGCGGGAGGCCATGACTTCATCGACCTGAATGTCTGCGCCCTTGCTCCTGCCGATCACGAGGTGACGGATACTGCGGTCCAGGGTGGCGGCGCGCTGGCCAATTAGCAGCAACAGCAGATTGCCCGCGGCGGGGCGAACCACGAGATCGGCCGACATCAGGGTCGTTTCTTCCTGTTGCCAGAGCACTTCGTAGAGGTCGAAGGCGTCTTTCTTGCCGCGGACTTCGGTGTGGTCGATATGCCGCGTGTTGCCCTGAAGCATGGCCGGCAAGGTTTCAACGAGCTGGCGGGTCGTGATGATTTGGCCGGTTTTGGCCTGCGCCACCATCCGCGCCGCGATGTTCACCGCGTCGCCGTAGACGTCGCCTGCTTCGATAAGCGCAGGCCCGATGTGCATCCCAATGCGCACCGACATGGCAACCAGTACCGGCTCGGTCGCCTCTGAAGTCTCGGCAAGCACTTCCTGCATGCCGCAGGCGGCGAGGGTGGCGCGTTCGCTGTCTTCGAACACGCAGAGCATGTCGTCGCCGTTGGTTTTGACAACGCGCCCATCGTACCGACCGACGACGCCGCTCAGGAGCTCCATGCAACAGTTGATCCGATGGCGGGCCGCGGCATCGCCCAGTAGTTCGTAAAGCGACGTGCTGCCGCCGATGTCAGCGAACAGGATGGCCATCGGACTGGTTGCGTCTGGACTGGGCATCGCGACAGCTATTCAGGAACCTGTGGTGATGGACTGGGGCTGGGGTGACGCCTGAAACACGGACTTAATCACCGTTGCCGGGCCGAGTATAACCAAGCGCGCGGGATTTTCGCGGGGTCTGAAAGCCGAAATCGGGCAGCACTTTGGGCGAGACTGTCCTTCCGCTGGCTGATCGCGCGCAGGAAATGAGACTTGGCGCACAGAAAAGGGCGGTGCGCCGTGACAGATCTTCCGGCACCATCTCCTCATGACCGCAACTGTCGACACCCGTAAGCCAACGACCGCCCGCACGCCGGACCGCGGCTGGGCACGACGCGCGTCGGCGAGTGCGGGTCGCGGTGCTCGAACGGGGCGCTCGAACACGGCCGAAGCGGACGCAGTCGAGTTTGATTCGGCCGAGAGTTTTGCCGAATGGACGATGGACGGCCTGCCACCGCTGGCGCGTCGCGCTCAACCCGCCGAATTACTCTTCGCCATGATTGAACGAATGGGCGGAACCGCCTCGTCCCACTGGAAAGGGATGTACGTCAATCTGATGATTTAGGCGCTGCGGCCGCTCCCAGCGCCTGGCTGGTGGATTCGGGCACGGTGCCGTATTTCTGGATCAGGTCGGTCGACAGCAAAGTCGCCGACTGCATTTCGGGCGGCGCCAGCTTGGCCGCCGCTGCCTGCATCGCCGCGTCGGCTTTCACGTTACCGATATGGGCCGAGACGCTATACCAGGCGTAGGCGTATTCCATGTCTTGCGGCACGCCCTCGCCCCGCTCATAGAGCCCGCCGAGGCGAAACTGCGCGTCCTGCACGCCTTTCTCCGCCGCCTTGCGATACCACTTGGCGCCTTCAGCCGCGTTTTTCTCGACGCCCCGCCCTTCGCTATACATCCGGCCCAAAAAGTACTGCGCGTAAGCGTGGTTGGAGGTTTCGGCCAGCGGGACCAGGGTTTTGAGCGCCTTGTCGTAGTCGCCGGTCATCAGGGCGAGCACGCCGTCGTTGAAGTCTGCGCGGGCCAGCCCGGCTGCGAGCACAAGCATCAGACCAAGAAGGGCGCGCGATAGGCGAGAGGCAATAAGGATCATGAAGGGGTTCCTGCTGGGGTTAAGGTCCGCCCGGGGTGGCAGCAATGGTAATGGAGTTGGGGAAGCCCGCAAGCCGCCGGCGCTGTTAGAATCCGGACTCTTCTATCAAGCCCGGTGTGACGCATGACCGCCAGAACCCTCTACGACAAACTCTGGGATGCCCATCTCGTCGAACAGTTCGACGATGGCTCAGCCCTCATCTACATCGACCGCCACATTGCCCACGAAGTCACCACGCCGCAGGCCTTTGAAGGCCTGAAGCTGGCGGGGCGGGGCCTCTGGCGACGCGCGGCGACGGTCGCGGTCTCCGACCACAACGTCCCCACCCGCGACGTACACAACATCACCGACCCGGTAGCCAAGATTCAGCTGGAAACGCTGGCCAAGAACTGCCGCGAGCACAAAATCACGCATTTCGATATTGGCGACATCCGTCAGGGCATCGTCCACGTCACCGGCCCCGAACAGGGCTGGAGCCTGCCGGGCATGACCATCGTGTGCGGCGACTCCCATACCGCCACCAACGGTGCCCTCGGCGCGCTGGCCTTCGGCATCGGTACCTCGGAAGTGGAACACGTCATGGCCACGCAGTGCCTGGTACTGCGCAAAGCCAAAAATATGCTGATTGAAGTGAGCGGCAGCCTGCGCCCCGGCGTGTCGGGCAAAGACCTGATCCTCGCCATCATCGGCCGCATCGGCACCGCCGGCGCGACCGGCCACACCATGGAATATGCCGGTGAGGCCATACGCCAGCTGTCGATGGAAGAGCGCATGACGGTCTGCAATATGTCGATTGAAGCCGGCGGTCGCGCGGGCCTCATCGCGGTGGACGACAAAACCATTGCCTATGTCGACGGCCGGCCGGGCGCGCCCAAAGGCGCCGAATGGACGCAGGCCGTGGCGGCCTGGCGCGAACTGCATTCCGATCCGGGCGCGCACTTCGACACCGTCGTCCACATTGATGCCAGCAGCATCGAACCGCATGTCACCTGGGGCACTTCGCCCGAAATGGTGTTGCCAATCTCTGGCCGCGTGCCCGATCCGGCCGCCGAAGCCGATGAAGTCAAACGCACCGGCATTGCCGGCGCCTTGAAGTACATGGGCCTCACGCCCGGCACGGCCTTGTCGGAGATCGCCATCGACAAGGTCTTTATTGGCTCCTGCACCAACTCCCGCATCGAAGACCTTCGCGCGGCCGCTGCCGTGGTGGCGGGCAAGCAACTCGCGGCCAACGTCACGCTCGCGATGGTGGTGCCCGGTTCCGGGCTGGTGAAGCAACAGGCCGAGGCCGAAGGCCTGGATAAAATTTTCCTCGCCGCCGGTTTTGAATGGCGCGAGCCGGGTTGCTCAATGTGCCTGGGCATGAACCCGGACCAACTTTTGCCGGGCGAACGCTGCGCCTCTACATCCAACCGCAATTTTGAAGGGCGGCAAGGGCAGGGCGGACGCACGCATCTGGTATCGCCGGCGATGGCCGCCGCGGCCGGCATTGCCGGTCATTTCGTAGACGTTCGCGAGGTTTGATTCGATGGAAGCTTTTACCCGACTCACCGGCCCGGTCGCCCCGATTGACCGTCCCAACGTCGACACCGACGCCATCATCCCCAAGCAGTTCCTGAAGTCGATCAAGCGCTCGGGCTTTGGCCCGAACCTGTTCGACGAATGGCGCTATCTGGACAAGGGCGAGCCCGACAAGGCCAACGAAGGCCGCCCGCTCAACCCGGATTTCATCCTCAATCAGCCGCGCTACAAAGGCGCGCAGATTTTGCTGGCGCGGGACAACTTCGGCTGCGGCTCGTCGCGCGAGCACGCGCCCTGGGCGATTTACGACTACGGCTTCCGCGCGGTGATCGCGCCGAGCTTCGCCGACATTTTCTACGGCAACTCGGCCAAAAACGGGCTCTTGCTGGTGACCTTGCCAGCGGACGTCGTTGACCGCCTGTTTGCCGAAACCCGCGCGACCGAAGGCTATGCGCTCACCATCGACCTGCAGGCGCAGACGGTGGTCACGCCGGGCGGTGACGTGTTTGGCTTCGATTACGCGGCGGGTCTCAAGCACCGCATGCTCAACGGTCTGGACGACATTGGCATGACGCTGCAAAAGGCGGACGCCATTCGCGCCTATGAGGCAAAACGTAAAGCCCAGGCCCCCTGGCTGTTCGCGGAGACCTAAGCCCATGCTGTATCAACTCGACGGCCATCGCGTGGAGTGCGAAGGCGATTACTGGGTGGCCGACAGCGCGTCTGTGATGGGGCGCGTCCTGCTCAAGCACAACGCCAGCGTCTGGTTTGGCGCGGTGCTGCGCGGGGACAACGACCTCATCACCATTGGCGACCATTCCAACGTGCAGGACCTCTCGGTGCTACACACCGATGAAGGCTGCCCGCTGACCATCGGCAGCTATTGCACCATCGGCCACAAGGTCATGCTTCACGGCTGCACGATAGGCAACGGCACGCTCATCGGCATCAATTCGGTCATTCTCAACAATGCGGTGATTGGCGAGAACTGTCTGATTGGCGCGGGCACGCTGATTACCGAAGGCAAGCAGATTCCTGCGGGGAGTCTGGTGATGGGCTCGCCGGGCAAGGTGGTGCGGGAACTCACGCCTGAGCAAATCGAAGGCCTGCGTCGTTCGGCCGAAGGCTATGTCGCCAACAGCCAGCGCTTTCGGGCGGGCCTCGTGGCGCAGGACGTCGCTGTCAAAATCTGAGCCCCGTCGCGCTGGCGCTCAACGGTAGAGCCAGCGCAGCCCCTGACTCACGGCGGCGGGAATGGTGGAGTGGTGCATCTCACCCTCCAGAATGGTCAGCGTGGTGTCGAAATCTGCGCTCCGGCGCCGGGAAAGACGCTCAAACATCAACTGCGTGTTGGCGACCATCGGGATCTCGCCAATCAAGGCTTCTTCGCTCCCCACCGACAGAAACACCCGCCCGTTCGGGCGAAGCCCGTCGCTTGCGTTGCCGGCTTCAAGATCAAAAATCATTTTGCTGTCCCACCAGGAAGACGGGCTCGCCAATAGCCAGCGGGTAAACGACTGCGGGCGCGTCAACAGCGTGTACAGGCCAAACAGTCCGGACAGCGAGTGACCAATCAAAGTCTGCTGGGACGGATCGATGGGATAGCGAGCGTGCATGGCCGGCAGGGCCTCATCGAGTAACCAGTGCTGAAACGCGGGGCCCTGACCAAACACCGGCGCCTCCGCCATGCTGCGCGCTACCGATGAGGGAATCGCCGCCGAGGTCGGCGTGTAGGCGGCGGCGCGGGCATGCACTACCTCGCGCGCGCTGCTCGCCGTCCAGCCCACCCCAATTACAATCACGCGTGGTAAGAGCCGGGCGAGGCCAAGATTCAGCGCGACGTCGCACACCGTGCCGAAGGTCCATTGGGCGTCCAGGCACACCAACGCAGGATAGGGCTCTGCGCGGCTGCCGTAGCCTTCGGGCAACGCAATCTGCAGCGTTCTGCCGAGCAATTCATAGCGATGGATTTCGTGCTGCCACAGCATGCTGGTTTCCCGTTGTTTCAGCCCCGGTTGGGGAATTCTCCGTCCACGTAATACCAGCGGCCGTCTTCGCGCACAAAGCGGCTGCGCTCGTGCAAGCGCGTGGCCTTGCCACCTGTCTTGTAGCGCGCCACAAACTCAACCGTCGCCTGGTCGCCCTGCGTTGCCTGCTGCTTGATCTGGAGCCCCAGCCAACGCGGGTGGTCGAGCACCAGATGCGCCGGGCGGGTGGACGGATGCCAGGTGGTGGTGACGTAAGCCGCCAGTTGCAAGACGTAAGCGCTGTAGCGGCTGCGCATCAGGCGCTCCGCCGACGCAGCGGGCTCGCCATCGTGCAAGGGTTTGCAACACGCGGCGTAGGGGCGGTCGGTACCGCATGGGCAGGCGCTGCCGGAATTCACTGTTGCCACTCCTGAGTACACGTTTGCGATTGGCCGACTGCGGCCGTCCGCCAGCGTAACTTCAGCGCGTGCCCTTGTCCTTCAATCGACCACGTCCGTCTGTATACTTCCGGCACCTCAAAGGGTGCCCGCCTGCTGCATGCTTAAACCTCATCCCCGCGCTGTGCCGCCCGGCATTCTCACGCTCCGCCCGCGGACCTTGGCCTCTAACGCACAACCTGTCTCCCATGCCTGACGCCGCAACAGTCGCTAACGATCCCTCACCGCTGACGAGCGCGGCGTGATTCCCGTTCATCAATCGATTTCCGCGCTCGCGGGGCTTGGCCTCTTTCTCAGCGGGCTGCACATGTTGGCAGTGAGCACCCAGCAGATCGCGGGGCGTCGGGTTCGGAAGTTCCTCGGGCGCTATGCCAAGGGGCCATTGTCGGCCGCGATGGCCGGCACTCTGCTGGGGGCGGTAACTCAAAGCAGTAGCGCCGCCACGTTTATTGGCATCGGCTTGCTCGGCTCGGGCGCTCTGGAATTGAGCACGGCGCTCGGCCTGAGCGCGTGGGCCAGCGTGGGCACCTCATTGCTGGTGTTTCTTGCGGCGATCAATATCCAGTTGCTGGGTTTGTATGCGCTGGGAATGGTCGGCATCACCTCGCTGTTCAACTTGAATCGCTACAAACGAAGTCGCGATCTTGCCGCACTGATTTTTTCTCTCGGCTTGCTGTTTCTTGGACTCGGCCTCGTCAAGGAAGGGGCGGCGGGCTTGCGCGAAGCGGCATGGGTGGTCGAGTTTTTTAAAATTTCTGCCGAGCTGCCCGTGCTTGGCTTTTTGATCGGCGTTGCGATTACCCTCGTGACCCAGTCTGCCGGCACGGTGAGCATTCTCGCGCTAACGCTGAACCTGTCGGGCGTCTTGCCTTTGGAAGAAGCCATTCTTGTCGTCTGCGGCGCGAATCTGGGGTCCGGCCTCAGCATCGCGATGGTGACCTCACATCTGGTGGGGCAGCCACGCCAACTTGCGCTGTGGCAGTGTTTCGTCAAGTTTGCTGGCGTGATTTCGCTGATGCCGGTTTTAATGTTATGGCCGGGTGGCACCAGCGCGCTGGTTGGCACGCTTACGCAGCACCTCTCCGTTTCTGCACTGATTGCCTACGTCTATCTGGTGCTGCAGGTGCTCGGCGCAGTGCTGAGCGCGCTGTTCGTAAAAAGTCTTCTCCCGTCGTTGATACGGCTGGCGCCCGAACCGCTCGTGTTTACCCGCTTCGCGCCACGCCATCTATATGCGGAGGCAGTTGCGGAGCCCGGTTTGGCGCTTCCGCTTGCGCGGCTTGAGCAGGGCCGGTTACTGGCTGAGTTGCCGGCTTACCTCGATCCCTTAAGACTTGGGGAGGTAGATCCCGCGGGGGTCTTGCCGAACGGCGAGCGCCATCAGGCAGCAGAGCAGTTGCTGGCCCAAATTGTGGAGTTTGTCACCGAGACGGCTAGCAACAGCCGCTCGGACGACGACGTCGCTACTATCTTCGCGCTCACCGCGAGGAATGAAGCCATCCACTCGCTGCAGGATTCCCTGCATTCCTTCGTCAACACCCTCGCCGGCATCGGGCAACAGGAACTGGCCACCGCGATGGTGGAAAGTCTTCATCTTGTCCTCACCCTGCTGGTAGAAACCTTGAGCGGCCAGCAAGACAACCGGGACTTTCTCGTTGACCTGACGGCCGATCGCGGGGATTTAATGGAGGGCATCCGGCAGAGCTTGTTGTCGGATTCGAACGATCGGGGTTCCCGACAATCACTGTTTGTCGCCACCAGCATGTTTGAACGCCTGATTTGGCTGATGCGGCAAGTGCTTTCGATCGGCGACCTTGAACCGCAGGCATGAAGGGCTTGAGTCCCGCCGTCCAACTGATCTTTCTCCACACTTCAACAGGAAACTCCACATGACGAACGCTCCCGGCCACATTTTCCTGGTGAGTCCGATCAACGCCATTCTCGAGGGCTTGTACGAAACCCCCATCACGCTGACCGAGCTGGCCAGTTTTGGTGATTTCGGGATTGGCACTTTCAACGATCTCGATGGCGAGCTGTTGATGGTCGATGGCGAAATCTATCGCCTCGACGCAGACGGCGTTGCGCATCGGCCGGCGCCCGAGGTCTGCACCCCGTTCGCCGGGGTTTGTCATTTCAAACCCTACAGCACCGAGGAACTGCGGGGGATGAAGGACCTGCACGCCTTCGAGGCGTTTCTCGATCGCTCGCTCCTGTCGCGCAACATGATGTTTGCGATCCGGGTCGACGGACGCTTTGCCCGGGTGCAAACGCGTTCGGTGCCCTTAACGGCCAACCACACGCCGCTGGTGGAAGCTACCGCCCTGCAACGCGTGCTGGATATGGAGGACGTGGAGGGCACCATCGTGGGTTTCTACACGCCCGAGTTCATGCCCAGCGTGAACGTGCCGGGGTATCACTTTCATTTCATCACCGCCGACCGTCAGCGTGGCGGACATGTCCTGAACTGTGAAATCCTCGAGGCGCAGGTCAGCTTCCAGATCTGCACGCAGATGACGCTTAACCTGCCGCTGACCGCGGACTATCTGGGCGTGGAATTCACGCGGGACGCCAGAGGCGACCTCGAACAGGCCGAGCGCGCGCGCTAGAGGCGGCGAAGCGTCGACAGCTTCAGGCGGCCACCGGCACCTTGCGGGCCGCCTCAATCTGGGCCGCCGGCACAGTGATGCTCAGGATGCCGTCGTGGAGTTCGGCGCTCACCTTGTCGCGTTCAATCCTGCGCGGCAGGGTAACCGAGCGAAAGACCCGGCCCCGGGGCAGCTCGCAGACGTGGACGGTGTCGCCTGCCGGGCTTGGCGGGCAGACGCTCGACTTCACCAGAATTTCGCCCTCGGTGCTGTGCACTTCGATGTCGTCTGCTTTCAGGCCCGGCACGGCAACTTCCAGCACATAGCCTTCAGCGTTTTCAGCCACCGCCAGCGGCGGCTGCCAGACCATTTCCCGCTCAGCGGCCAACCAGTCATCTAGCGGTCCGGCGAGATGATCGGGGCGGCTCGCAAAAATCTCATAGGCCCGGCGCATCACGGCCTCGCGCATGTCGTCGAATTCCTGCGTGAGGGAATGAGATTTTTGGGTGTGGACTTTGTGGGAGAGTTTCTGCTCGCTCAATGGTTTCGCCATGGGAAGTGTCCTCTGTCGTAAGAGCGGCGCGCTCGCGCGCGAGGCGGGCGGAAGCGCCGGGAAATGGGAGGTCACTTTAGGAGGCAGCGCGGCGCCACTGCTTGATCCGGCGCAAGGCCGGTAGCGGAAAGAACGAGGGGAGCAGGCGGTCTTGAACGGCCGCTCACGCGTGATGCGCGAGCGGCTACCGGGGCTTGATTTTAGCCAGCGCGGCCTGCGTAGCGCAGCGCGCGGCCCAGCTTCTGTTGGCCCAGCGCCGGCAGGAAATGGTCGCGATTCCAGACGCGGGTGCCGGCGATATATACGCCGTCGACCACGCCATCGGAGCGATTGACGATCTGCGACTCGCGCAGGACTTCGCGATACAAGAGTTGGCGATTGGCGTCTGAGTCATAGGCTTCAAGCGCGGCCGGATCCACCAGCGTGATGTCGGCGGCTTTACCCACCTCAATCGAGCCCGCATCGAGTCCGAAGAACGCCGCCGGGTCGCGGGTCAAACGTTTGACCGCCAGCGCTACCCGCGCGACGTCGCGCTTCTGCGCAATTTTGAGCGTCATCAGGTTGCCGTCGAAAAACGCCATGTTGATCAGGTGCGCGCCGGAGTCGTTGAAGCCGGGCAGGGTGTTTTCGTCAAACAGCAGTTGCTCGAGGATTTCCGGCCGGTCGTTGCCCACCGTGAAATGGAAGCGGATATCGCGGTCGTATTCGCGCAAGAGGTGCAGGAAGAACACCGGATCGCTGCGCAAGGAATCGGCCGCGAGCTTGCAGGCCGTGGCTTCGGCGTCGCTGCGCGCGGCGCTGGTGTCGCCGGCGTTGTAGCGTTTGACCCGCGCGAAAATCGCCCCCATGTGCTCGCCCGTCCATTCCGGCACCGGGCTCGAGTCCACAAACATAATCCCCAGATTCCGCTGGAAGGTAGAGATGATGTTGGTGTCGGACCAGTCGCGTTCAAATTTCGCGATGTAGTCCGGGTTGGCCAGAATGGCCCGGCGACCTTCGCGGTCTTCCAGCGGGCATTCGAGCAGCGGCCGGGTGGTCGCGAATTCTTCGAACACCGGGTTGATGGGACCTTCGCACCACAGCTGGAACGGGGCCGACAACACCTGAAAATGAAACTTGCCCTGCATCAGCCAGGAGTTGAGGAACTTGGCGAGCCCGAGGAAGGTTTTCCAGACTTCGCGCTGATGCACGAGGTCGATCGCGGTGAGCGCGCTGGTGCGCAAGGGTTTACCGAACAGGCGTCCGCTGGTGTAGAGAAAGCGCTTGAAGGTGGCCACGCGATTGAGCGCGTCCGGCGTGGCCTGCCACACGCGATCGTGCTTGCGCACCACGTTGAGCAGCCGCTTGTACTCGCCGTGCTTGGCGTAGGGCGAGGGAATTTTAGCCTTGGTGTTGGGGTCGTTGGCCAGATAGTGGAAGGGGATGTTGTCGGTCGAGAAGCCGATGTAGCCCTGTTCCATGGCGGCCTCGAGGAGGCTTTCCATCTTGGCCATTTCCGCCGCCGTCGGGTCGCGGCTGATGGCGGCCGTGGTGCCCATGACTTCGATGCGCAGCATCGAGTGCGGAATGAGCGCGGCGACGTTGGGGCCTAGCGGCAGCGTGTCGAGGTGCTTCAGGTAATCGCCGGTGTTGTCCCAATGCATCTTATCAACGCAGCTGTGCAGCACGTGCTTGGGAATGTTCTCTACGCGGGCGAAGCAGTCGAGGATGGGATCGTCCTTGCCGTAGCGCTGCGCGCCGAAGGAAGTGCCAAGGCTGCAGTTGCCGAACACCACCGTGGTCGTGCCGTGGCGCACCACTTCGCTCAGCGCGGGCGCGAGCTCT
>CANFVX010000020.1 GCA_947450495.1 Gammaproteobacteria bacterium | reverse complement strand
TGGCACCGGACGGTGAACTGCTCTACATCAGCGACGAGATCCACACTCGCTACGCCCAACTGCCGGAAGCCTTCGGCGGGCACGCGCCCACCCTCCGCGCCATTAATGAGCCTCATCCGCCCGCAAGCTTCGGCTGGCAAGCCTGGCTGGCAAGCGGCGCTACCCGCTTTGAGGAAATGCTTGAGTTAAGGACCCGAGACGGCGAGTGCGAAAGCGTTCGGGTCTGTGCCACTCGCCTGATTGCGAACGGGAACTGCATCGGTGTCGCCGGCGTCCTCCAACAGAAACAGCAGCAATCCAACCACCACGGGGTTGACGCGCCACTCGACCCCACGCTGGCAAGCAATTTTGAAACCCTGCTGGCCAATACCGCCAAACTCATCCGCAGCCTGTTGCAGGGCGGCCAGTTGCACGATGTGGGCGAGCTTGAAAGCTTTCTGCGGGCTTTTACGCTGGCGGCGCTCCGCAGCCAGCCCGCGCTCGGCATACTCACCACAGAGCTCGCCGCGTCTGGCGAGGGCCGCACTCGCGAATCGGGCTTGGCCTCCACCGCCTAGTTGTCCCGCCCGCAAGGCGGCGGCAATCGAGACTTAGCCCAGTCGCGCCCGGGTGTGGGCCGCATTCAAATCCAGCACCGGCCCCGCCGGCACAATCCCGGTCGGGTTAATCCCCAAATGGCTTTCGTAGTAATGGCGCTTTGCGTGCTCGAGATTAAAAGTCTCCGCTACGCCCGGCCATTGGTATAAATCGCGTAAATAGCCCGCCAGATTGGGATAGTCGGCAATCCGCCGCAGATTGCATTTGAAATGCCCCACGTACACCGCATCAAATCGAAGCAGCGTGGGGAGCAAGCGCCAGTCGCATTCCAGCGGTGTCGCGCCCAGCAGAAAACGCGAGGTCGCCAGCTGCGCATCCAGCCAGTCGAGCGTCTCGAACAGCCCGCTGACGGCTTCCTCGTAAGCGCTTTGCGAGGTCGCAAACCCCGCCCGATACACGCCGTTGTTCACGTGCTCGTAGATGCGGGCATTGAGCGCATCGATTTCCGCCCGCCGCGCCGCCGGGTAATAGTCGTCGGGTCGCGCGCCGGCTCCATCAAACGCGCTGTTCAACATACGAATGAGTTCGGAAGACTCGTTGTTGACGATGCAGCCACGCTTGCGGTCCCACAGCACCGGCACCGTAACGCGACCGGAGTAATCGGCCTGAGCGGCCCGATACACCTCATGCAGATTCAGCGCGCCGTGAATAGGGTCGGCAACCACGCCCGGGCCGGGCGCAAAATTCCAGCCCTGATCGCGCATCAACCAGTGCACGACGGACAAGGAAATGCTTTCTGTCAGGCCTTTTAACTGGCGATAAATCAGCACCCGATGCGCCCACGGGCAGGCCAGCGATACATACAGGTGATAGCGCCCCGGCTCCGCCTTGAAGCCGCCCTCGCCGCTAGCGCCCGGCGCGCCGTCTGCGGTCAGCCAGTGTCGGAACTGGGCGTCTGGTCGCACAAACCGGCCACCGTGGGCGGAAGTGTCATACCACTGGTCGTGCCATTGGCCGTCGATCATCACACCCATGAGTGCGCTCCTGTTTGTCCTGCGCCTAGCGGTCGCTGCGCATTAACACACCCTTGGCTTCCAGCGCGGCGATTTGAGCCTCGTCATAGCCCAGCATCTCCGCCAGCACCGTGCCGTTGTGTTCGCCCAGCAAAGGCGCGGTGAGGTCGGGCAAGTCGGGCTGCGCCGAGAAGCGCAGGGGAAAACCGGGGATCGAAAACTGGCCCAACACCGGGTCGACGATGTCGCGCACCGTGCCGCGCGCGCGGAAGTAAGGATGATTGACAGCATCCGCCGGACTCAGCACCGGCGCGGAGGGCACGCGGTATTGCTCCAGACGCTCCAGCACTTCGTCGGTAGTGCTGAAGTGCGTGAGCCACTCTTCGATGATGGCGGTGAGTGCCTGCTGATTGGTGGCCCGCACCGTGCTGGTGGCAAAGCGCGGATCATTTTCCAGATCGAGTCGCTCCATCGCCTCACACAGGCCGCGCCACTGCAGCTGCAAGGCCAGAATCACCAGATAGCCGGTCGGGCCCTTGAACACGCCAAAAGGCGCCACCAGCGGGTGATTGCTGCCCGCGCGATGCGGCACATAGGCGCCCTTGCTCAGCGTGTAGCCCTGCACCGGGATCTCGAACATGTGGAACAGGCTGTCGACCATGGCGATGTCGATCCACTGGCCGATGCCGGTGCGCAGGCGATGAAACAGCGCATAGCCGATGGCGGAGAATGCATGCACGCCGGACGACACATCGGCCATGCTCAAACCCGCCGGCAGCGGCGGACCGTCGGCGTTGCCGGTCATATGCATGATGCCGGCGAAGGCCTGCGCTACCCAGTCATAACCGGTTTTGTGGGAGAGCGGGCTTTCGCGCCCGTAGGCCGAGATCGAGGCCATGATGAGGGTGGGATTGATCTGCTTGAGGTCGTTCCAGGCCAAGCCGCGCTTTTCCATCACGCCCGGCCCAAAGTTCTCCACCACTACGTCCACCTTGGCCACCAGCCCGCGCACAATCTCGAGGCCTTCCTCGGTGCGCAAATCCACGCACAGGCTCTGCTTGCCGCGATTCTGCTGCACGAAATAGCCGCTGCGCCCATCCACCACCACCGGCAGGAGGCGCGAAGGATCGCCACCCGGCGCGGTTTCAATTTTGATGATTTCTGCGCCCATTTCCGCCATCAGGCGGGTCACGGTTGGGCCGGACAAATACTGGGTGAAATCGAGGACCTTGATCCCTTCAAGCATTTTCATCGTGGTTCTTTCCTTTACAGCGCGCGGCGATGAAACACGCCGCCTTTCATTACACCCGGGATCCGGTTTTTGTCCTGCAGGAGTGTGATCTCCTTGATGGGATCGCCATCTACCAGCAGCAGGTCGGCCAGATAGCCGGCCTTGATTCTCCCCAGCAGTTCGCCGCTGCTGCCGGCCCAGGCTTCGCCGCCATACGCGGTTGCCGCGCGCAGGGCTTCCCAGGGCTGCAGGCCAAACAGATTCACCATGTGCTCGAGATCGCGGCAATCGGTGCCAATCGGGATCCAGGCAAAACCGTAGTCACCAAACGGCAGCACGCGAATGCCGGCCTTGTGCATTTTCTGCATGTTCTCGCAGCCAGCTTCGAGTTCGCGCTTGTTGCCGATTTGCGTGGCGACTTCCTCGGTGATGCCCCAGGCCTGCGCCTCGTAGGTGGTGTTGTAGCGGGCCGCGATCGCCGGCGTGACGAAGTGCTTGTTCGCGTGCTTGGCCAGCAATTCGATGGTGGCGTCGGTGGCAAACGTGGCGTGATTAATAAACTCCACGCCGTACTTGATGCACTGACGCACACCGCTGTCGGCGTGGGCGTGGGCCGCCACACGCTTGCCCAGATTGAGCGTGGTCTCACAGATGGCGCGAACTTCGTCTTCGGTCATCGGGTTGCACTCGCCGCCCACTTTGCCAAAGGTGAAGCTGTCGCCGGCGTTATTGAACTTCACGATATCCACGCCTTCGCGAATCATCTGGCGCACGGACTTGCGAAACTCCTCCGCGCCGTTGCACACCAGACCAATGGACGGCACAAAGCGGTCGAGCCGCGAGTCGTCGCCCACGCCGCCGCTGACGGTGTATTCCGGCGTGCAAGCCAGAATGCGCGGGCCCGGAAACTGACCTTTGTTGATGGCGTTGCGCGCCACCAGCTCAAGGCGCGGTTTGGCCGAGGCCATGCCAATCACCGCGGTAAACCCGTGGTCGAGATAGGTCGCCGCGTTGCGCATCGTCACCAGCATGTTTTCTTCGACTGGCAAGGCCGTGATGTCGGCCAGACTGACCGCATCGTTGTAGGTGAAATGGCAGTGCGGGTTGACGAGGCCAGGCATGAGGGTCTTGCCCGCGCCGTCGATCACTTCCACGCCGGAGTCGCGCGGCAGTTGTTTGCGGCCGGTGGCCACCCGCGTGATGCGGTCGCCTTCCACCAGCACTTCGCCAGGTTCGCACTTCGGCTTGGTGCCTTCAAAAATAGTGACGTTGGTAAACAGCGTGGCGCTCATGTGTTCTCCCCTGCCGGGCGGTGAGCAGTGCCACCGCCGGGTTCCCGATTTTCGTTCTGGTTCTTCAGGCAGCGTAAAACGACTGCATCGCCGCGACCACCGCGGCGGGCTGTTCCAGCGCCGTCCAGTGGCCGCAGTCGGCCAGTTCCAGATGTTGCGCGCCGGCAATCGACGCGGCCAGCGCGGCGACCGACGCCGGCGGCGAAGTGGTGTCCTCGTGGCCGGCGATCAGCAAGCTCCGGCACTGAATTGCAGCAGCATCTGCCTTCTGCGCGTCGGCCAGCGCAAGGCAATGCGCCGCGTAATTGGCCGGGATTTGGCGCTGGAGGAGTTCGCGCACAAAGCCGGTCACCACCGGATTGCGCTCGCGCGTGACGGGCGCCAGACCGCGCTCGCAGATGACTTCCGCGATGCCGTCCATGCCGCTCGTAAGCGCAGTTTCCGCGCGCGCCTTGAGCGCCGGTCGAGCCGGCTCCGGCGGCTCGGCCAAAGGGCCCAGCAGCACCAGATCGCGCACCCGGGTCGGTGCCATCACCGTCAGGTGCTGGCACACCACCGTGCCCATCGAATGCCCGGCAAGATGCACCGACTGCAAGCCCATTGCATCCAGCAGCCCCAGCATGTCGCCGGCCAGACTGGCAATGCTCACTGCCGTCACCGGCGCCGAGCGGCCCGCGCCCGGCAGATCCGGCACGATGACCTGCAGCGTGCTGGAGAAAGCCGCCACTACCGGCGCCCAGGAATTGGCAGTGCCGCCGAGGCCATGAATCAGCAGCAGCGGTTCGCCTGCGCCGTGAACGTCAACGCTGATGCGTCGACCATTGATGGTGTATTCCATTGTGCGAGGGCCTCCTAGCGAACGGTGTTGCAGATTTCGCCGACGCCGCTGATGGCGATGCGGACCACGTCGCCGGTCCGCAGGAAGCGCGGCGGCGAAAAGCCGATGCCAACGCCAGCCGGCGTGCCGGTGGCGATGATATCGCCCGGCTGCAGCGTCATGCTGGTGGAAATCGTTTCGATGATCGCCGGGATATCAAAGATGAGGTCGCGCGTGTTGGCGTCCTGACGCAGTTCGCCATTCACCCAGCAGCGCACCTCCATGTTTGCCGGGTCGACTTCGTCGCCAGTCACGATCCACGGCCCCATCGGGCAGAAGGTGTCGATGGATTTACCGAGCAGCCACTGCTTGTGTTTGGCCTGCAGGTCGCGCGCGGTGACGTCGTTGATGCAGGTGTAGCCAAACACATGCCGATAGGCGTCGGCGCGCGCGATATTGCGGCCGCCCTTGCCAATGATGACGCCGAGTTCGGCCTCGTAGTCGACTTCCTGCGTGGCGGACCAGGGCGGCAGAATCTCGTCGTGCGCCCCGATCAGACAGCCGGCGGCCTTGGAGAAAATGATCGGCGCCTCCGGAATGTAATCGCTGGGCTGTTTGGCGGTGGCGTCGTAGCCGCTGCGCGAGAATTCAGCCGCATGCGCGGCGTAGTTTTTACCGATGCAGAGCACGTTCTTGCTCGGACGTGCGATGGGCGAGAGCAGCCGGACGTCGGCCAGCGCCACCGGGCTTCCCATCTCCGGCGGCGGTGCGCCGGCGAGCAGGCGCTCCATCAGGGCAATCATGGGGTCGCCACCCGGGGCTTCGAGGGCAATCGGCGCCAGCGCGTCACCGGTCTGGTTGAGAACGCCGATATGGACGCTGTTCTGATATTCAAAGCGGGCAATTTTCACGGCAGTGACTCCTGAATTGAGGGGGCGCCGGCGCACCGGGCGGATGATTGGCAAGTGGGCCGCTGCGCAACCATTTGGATCACAGCGACGGAATGTTAGGGTTTGGGCCTCGTTTATCTCAAGCCAAGGACGCTCGTTTGCAAAAGCCAATTGGATCATCCAAAGCCGCCACCACCGACGCCCTCGCCCGCTATCTGGAAGAACAAATCGACGGCGGCCTGTGGGCCATCGGCATGAAGTTACCCGCCGAGCGCACGCTCGGCGAGCGCTTCGGGATCTCGCGCGGCAGCGTACGCCGGACAGTTGAGGACTACGTCGCGCGCGGGATTCTTAAACGCAGCGCCGGCAGCGGCACCTATGTCGCCCAGCTACCGCAGCAGGCGCGGCGCGAGCGCTGGCATCAGGCGGCGGTGAGGAACGTCAGCCCGGCCGAGTTGATGGAAGCCCGCCTGCTGCTGGAGCCACTGTTAGCCGGACTCATCGTGCGCAAAGCCACGCCGGAAGACTTCGCGCGGCTTGAGCACTGCCTGCTGGAGAGTGAACGCGCGGAGACCTTTGAGGAATTTGAATACTGGGACGGCGCCCTGCACGAGGCACTGTCCGAGGCCGGCCACAATGCGTTCTTCGTGCTATGCCAGCGCAATATCAGTGAGGCCCGCGAAACCGGCGAATGGGGAAGACTCAAACAGCAGGCGCTCACGCCGGCACGGCGGGCGCGCTACGAGCAGGAACACCGGGCGCTGGTGGCAGCGCTCCGCGCGCGTGATGAGCAGGCCGCCAGCCAACTCATCCGCGCGCACCTTGAGGAAGTTCGCCGCAACTTGTTCGGCGAGTGAGGCGCCAATTACAGACAGGGCACGACCTTGCGCAGGGTGTCTTTCGACCACAGCTTCTGACCGTCCGGGGTTTTACCTTCGCTATGCCAGACTTCGCTGACCTGCACGCAGAAGGAACCGGCGTTCTCCACCGTGGGAGCGGAACCCGGCGGTTGCTCGCCACCCACCTGCAGGTTGGGATTTGAATTCTGGTAGTTGGGCACGATGGTGTTGCTGGCGCAGCCGCTGAGGGCAAGCAGGCCGAGCAAGAAAACGGGTCTTAACAACATGAAGGCTCCGAAAATCCTGAGGCGGTGAACAAGAATGGCGCGAATTCTGGGTTCGTTCGCTGCGATGCGTCAATCCGCATGGAGAAAGTCATCGGCGTGCCGCAGTTACGCCATTGTTATGCCCATGCAGGCAGACTGCGGCTCTCCCTGACAGCAGGCCTCCATGGACAACAACCGCCCCTCCGTCGCCGGACATTGTGCTTCTGACCTGCGTCGTGGCCGCGCCCTTGGCCTTGGGTTCGCGCTTCTGGCCTGCGCCGCGACGACCGTGCTGGGACTGGGCCTGCGGCATTGGCTGGACGGTCCCAACATCGTGATGATGTTTCTGTTGAACGTGGTGCTGGTCGCGCGCTATCTCGGACAAAGCGCTGCCACGCTGAGCGCGGTGCTCTGCGTGGCCGCTTTCGATTTTTTCTTCGTCCCGCCTCACCTGTCGTTTGCGGTTGCCGATCTGCAATATCTGCTGACCTTTGGCGTGATGCTGTTTGTGAGTTTGCTCATTGGGCATCTCACCATCGGCTTGCGCCGTAGCGCGCTACTTGCCGAAGACAAGGCCGCGCAAACCGCAGAACTCTTTGCGCTGGCGAGCACCCTGGGGCGTGCGTTAACCCGTGAAGATGTCGCGCGCGCCATAACCGTGGTGCAACGGGCCTTGCCCGACATCACGTGCAGACTCTATGCGCTGGACGACCACGAACACTTGCAGCCCGAGGGCGCTGCGGGCGCCCTCAGCGATCTTGAGGCAATGGCCGCCGGTCACGTGATGCGCGACAACAAGCTCATGCTGACCGCAGACCTCACGGCCGACGCTCATCCCCTGATGATTCTGCCGCTGTGGGGCTCCACCCGCATGCGCGGAGTGCTGATGGCCGACATGGCGACCGGTAGCGCGGATCTCATGCGCCATCGCGCCATGCTCGAAGCCATCGCCGCCCTGTTCGCGGCGAGTCTGGAACGCCTTCACTTTGTAGCAGTCGCCCAGCAATTGCAGATGGAAGCCGCGGCCGAGCGCCTTCGCAATTCGATTCTGGCCGCCGTTTCTCACGATATCCGCACCCCACTCACGGCGCTGTTCGGCACCGCGGATGCGCTAATGCTGGATGCCGCGCAAGCCCCTGAAGCGCTGCGCGAGAACATCTTTGCCATTCACGAGCAATCGATGCGCCTGAACGGCCTGGTGGGAAATCTGCTGGAACTCGCGCGCCTCCACACGGGCAATTTTCAATTACGCAAAGAGTGGCAGCCGCTGGAAGAAGTGGTGGGATCGAGCCTCAAACTGCTCGATGCCGCGCTCGCGCGACATCGCATCGAGTTGCACCTACCGCGTGACCTGCCCTTGCTGGAATTCGATGCCGTGTTGCTGGAACGCGTGTTGTGCAATCTCATCGATAACGCCATTCGACACGCGCCGCCGGGCAGTGCGATTGCCATCACCGCCGCGCTGGAGAAAGACCACGTCGAAATCTGCGTGGGCAACGAGGGCGCAAGGATTCCCGAGGCACAACTCACGCAGCTTTTCGAGATGTTTAGCCCGGACACTCACGCCAAACCCCACAGCGGGCTCGGCCTGTCGATTTGCAAAACCATCATGACTGCGCATGCGGGGAGTATTTCCGCGCGCAATCAGGCTAATGGCGTGCGGATTTGTGTGGCGCTCCCTTTGGGCACACCGCCAGAGTTGCCACGCGATCCGGAAGACCCGCCGGGCGCGGAGGCAGGGCCCGCGGTATGACCCAACACGCGCCTTGCATCTTGCTGATCGAAGATGATTTCCAGATAAGACGAGTGGTGCGCAATGCACTGGAACGACAAGGCATGCGCGTTGAAGAGGCTACCGCCTGCGCATCGGGTCTGGAGCAAGCGGGCCAAGTGAAGCCGGAGTTGGTGGTGCTCGACCTTGGCCTGCCCGATCGGGACGGCATCGACTTCATCACCGATTTTCGTCTGTGGTCGCAGGCCCCCATCCTGATCCTGACCGCCCGTTTTTCCGAAGCGGAGAAAATCCTGACCCTCGATGCTGGCGCGGACGACTATCTCACCAAGCCCTTCGGCATTGGCGAACTGCTGGCGAGAGTGCGCGCCCTGCTCCGCAGGCAGGCTTCGTCAATGGAGCCTGCACTGGTCGAGTTTGGCGAGACTGTGGTCGATCTCTCACGCCATCAGGTGCTGCGCGCAGGCGCGCCTATGCACCTCACCGCCACGGAATACCGGTTGCTGGCGGTGCTGATTGCCAATCAGGGGCGGGTGATGACGCATCAACAACTGGTTCGTGCGGCATGGGGTAACAACACGCAGCACGGGTCTACCTACCTGCGCGTTTATGTGGGACGGCTACGCCAGAAGCTCGAGCGCGATCCGGCACGTCCGGCGCATCTCCAGACCGAAATCGGCGTGGGCTATCGCTTTGTGCTCTGAGCTTCGAGGTTACTTTTAATGGCATCTTCCGACACCCGTACTTCAAGCCTGCCCGCCTTAACCCTCGCTGCCTTAGGGATTGTCTACGGGGACATCGGCACCAGCCCACTCTACGCGCTGAAAGAAGCGTTCGGCGGCTACCACGGTGCACAGCAACTCGCACCGGAATTCGTGCTGGCCACTCTTTCCACCTTGTTCTGGGCGGTGCTGCTCTCGATTTCGGTCAAGTATGTCTGGCTTGTTCTGCGCTACGACAACGAAGGCGAAGGCGGCGTGCTGGCGCTCACCGCCTACGCGCACCGGGTGGCGGCAGGGCGGCCGAAAATCCTTGGACTGATTGCCTCGGCCGGCATTTTTGCCGGTGCCTTGTTTTACGGAGACGCGGTAATTACGCCGGCCATTTCCGTGCTCTCGGCGGTGGAAGGGATCAAAGTCGCGGCCCCGTCGTTCAGCCACGGCATCGTGCCGCTGACGGTTATCGTCATCATCGGTCTGTTTGTGGTGCAGAAGCAGGGCACCGGACTCGTGGGGAAATGCTTCGGCCCGGTAACCCTCTTGTGGTTCATCACGCTCGCCGTGCTCGGCGCGAACAGCATCGCGCAAACCCCTGCCGTTTTGCAGGCGCTCAATCCGCTCTACGCGCTGGCCTTCGCCAGTAGCAACCCGCATACGGCATTTGTGCTGCTGTCAGCGGTATTTCTAGCCCTTACCGGTGGCGAAGCCCTGTATGCCGACATGGGGCATTTTGGCGCGAAGGCGGTGCGCATCGCGTGGTACGGTTTGGTCTGGCCGGCGCTGGTGCTCAATTACTTTGGTCAGGGCGCGCTGCTGCTGCGCGACGCCGACGCCGTCGCCAATCCGTTCTATTTGCTCGCACCCGACACGCTCCGCTTGCCCTTGGTGGGCTTGGCTACGCTGGCCACGGTCATTGCCTCGCAGGCCACCATTTCGGGCGCGTTTTCGATCACCGCGCAGGCGGTCCACATGGGCTACCTGCCGCGCCTGCGCATTCTGCACACCTCCGAACTGGAGCGCGGGCAGATTTATGTGCCGGGCGTGAATGCCTTGATGCTGCTCGCCGTGGTCGTGGTGGTGCTGATTTTCAGATCGTCCGGCGCGCTCGCGGCGGCTTATGGCATCGCGGTCTCCGGCACGATGATCATCACGACCCTGCTGGCCTCCGTGGTAGTGACGTTGACCAAGGGACGCTGGCGGTGGTTGACGCTCGCCGGATTCGGGCTGTTCGCGCTGCTCGAACTGGGGTTCCTATCGTCCAATCTCATGAAAATTTTTGATGGTGGTTGGCTCCCGCTGGCGGTGGGGGCCCTGGCTTTCACCTTGCTGACCACCTGGAAAGAAGGCGCGCGGATGCTTGCCATCAAACGCCGGGAAATGGACATCCCGCTGGATCTCTTTCTCAACGGCCCGGCGCCTGAAGCGCCGCGCGTTAGCGGTACGGCGGTGTACCTCACCTCCGACCTCAGCCTCGTGCCCAGCGCCCTGTTTCACAATCTCAAACACTACAAGGTCATGCACGAGACCACGGTGTTTTTGCGGGTGAAAACTGTAGATATCCCGCACGTCGCGAGCGGCGAGCGTTTACAACTCACGCCAGTGGGTGAGCATGAATGGGTGGCCGAAGCGCATTTCGGTTTTCGCGATCAGCCCGACGTTCCTGCCGTCTTGCGCGAAGCCTCCAGCGCCGGGCTTAACCTCGATCCCATGCAGGTCTCCTACTTTGTGGCGCGCTCACTGGTGGTGGATGGTGAGGGCACGATGCCCCGCTGGCGGGCCGGGCTCTTTGGCTGGATGACGCGCCAGGCCGACAGCCCGGCCAACTACTTCCGTTTGCCGCCTAACGCAGTGGTCGAACTGGGCACTCAAGTTGTGATTTGAATCGGACCCCCATCTGCTCTGGCATACTGCGGCCCGACGCTTCCGGCGTCGCCACCATGCGAATTTTCAGGGGACTCTGATGAAGCTGTACTACTCGCCGGGCGTCTGCTCGCTCTCGCCCCATATCTGCCTGCGTGAAGCAGGTCTCGACTTTGAACTGGTGAAGGTTGATATCAAAGCCCACACGCTGGATGGGGGCGCGGACTACTTCCAGTTCAACCCCAACGGCTATGTGCCCATGCTCGAACTGGCGCATGGCGAACGCATCACCGAAGGCCCGGCCATCGTGCAATACATTGCCGACCTCGCGCCGGAATCACGCCTCGCCCCGCCGCCCGGCTCACTCGACCGCACCCGCCTGCAAAGCTGGCTCAATTTCATCGGGACGGAACTGCACAAAGGCTACTCGCCGCTGTTCAATCCGGAAGCCAATCGCGAGTTCAAACAGTGGCAAAAGCAGCGTTTGAGCGATCGCTACAGTTGGGTGGCGAAGCAACTAGGCGGCAGGGAATATCTGGTGGGCGAGGCGTTTAGCTGCGCGGACGCCTATCTCTTCACCACGCTGGGCTGGATGGGTTTTGTGGGGCTCGATCTGGCGACCTGGCCCAATCTCAAAGCCTATCGGGAACGCATCGCGGCGCGCCCGCGCGTGCAGGACACGCTGCGCGCCGAAGGTCTCATCAAGTAACCGGCTTACGCGTAGCGCACGGCGAGGACCAGCAGCAGCTGAGTACCCGCCGGGCGCTGCCAGGGCACTTCGTCGCCCACCCGCGCGCCCATCAACACGCGGCCCAGCGGCGAGCGCCAGTTAATGCGGCCGGCCTCCGGTAGCGCTTCATCTTCACCCACCAGTTGTAATTCCTGCGTCGCGCCGTCGGCATGCTCGACGAGCACGCAGGCGCCAAAATGAATGTCTTCCAGCGGCTCTGCCGGCGGGTCGACGGGCGTGACTTCGGTTAACAGCGTCCCCAGCTCGCGGAGCCGCGCCTGCTGCCGGTGCCAGACATCGCGCGCGTCCAGCGCCAGGTCTTCAAGCCTGTGCGCGCCGACCACGCCCTGCAGGCGGTCAAACTCCGCATGGGCGGCGAGATAGCCGGCCCGCGTGATGTAGCAGGGCTGGAGACGTGGCGCGCGCTGGAAGGGTTCGGGCGCGTCGTCCCCGTCTCCCTCCCGCACGAACGCGCGACTCATTCAGCGCGGGCCATAGTCGGCCAACTCGCTGTCCCAGCGCGGGTCTTCGTGATTAACCGTTTTCACCACGCCGGGCACCGAAGGCGCATACCACACGGTGGAGTTGGCGCCGGTTTCCAGCATGCCCGCGCGGCGGTGGTCGTAGCACTCAATACGGAATGCGTCGAAGGTGCCGGCCTTGACCGTGACCGGCGAGAACTCCACTACCCGACACGTCGTCTCGCCCTCCCAGCGCAGACCTTCGGCGGCGAGATAGCCTTCATATTTCGACTTCCAGACCTTGCGCACGGCGAGCGGAAATTCCACCGCCGGGAAGTAAGGCTCGAACACCACCAGCGGCTGCCCTTCTGGGCCTTCCACGCGATTGAGGTTGTAGCTGCCGACGAGACTGAGATACGTGGTGTACTTGCCGCAGGTACTCACCAGAAAGCCCTGGGCGTCGGTGGCGGTCACTTCCCAGCGCTGGCAGTCGACGGTCCCCACCCGGCCGACGAAGGTCTGGAAATTGCCGACTTTGGGCACCGGTGCCTCGGCGGTACTGGTTTCGGCGGCCAGCGACACATCGGGCAGATCGATGTCGCGCGCCTGCGTCGTGAAGGGGACAAGCACCAGCAGGACGATGATTCGGCAAAGCGACATGGGCATAGCACTCGCGGGGCGGACGCTGAAGGTAACGGGCCCCGGCAGCGCAGGCAATGCCGCTTTGACACCAGGGACATCTGGCAGAACCTGCTGGCGATACCGCAGCGCGTGGTCAGTCTGGTGAGTGAGCCAGACGGACCTGCGATCAACGCAGGCTCCGGCGGCTTTGCCCCCGGCGTCAGCAAATTTGAGGCCTGCCAGATTGCGAGTCTGCCCGGCCGCTTAGTGAAGTCGACGAGGACATCAAGGATGGCCTCGTCGACGAACGTGCGCTTCGCCCGCTAACGCCGCTGCGAGATAGGCGCCAAGGCGACATCGTCGAGATGAATCGCCCCGGCTAGCCGGCCCTAGCGACGCTCCGCCAGCACCTGCGCATCAACGGCTGCGACCGCGCTCAGGTTCACGATGCGGCGCGCGGTGGCAGACGCGGTGAGGATATGCGCCGGCACTTTCAGCCCGTGCAGCAGCGGCCCCACCGGCACCCCTTCGCCCAGCACCGTCAGCAAATGCATGGCGATGTTGGCGGCATCCCGCGAGGGCATCACCAGCACGTTGGCTTCGCCGGTGAGCGTGGAATCATTCACCGCCGCCGCCCGCACCTGCGGTAACAGCGCGGCATCGGCCTGCATCTCGCCGTCGATTTCGAGTTCCGGCGCCCATTCACGCACCAACTCCAGCGCATCCCGCATCTTGCGCGCCGAGGCATCGTCCACGGTGCCGAAATTGGAGGCCGACAACAGCGCCACGCGCGGCGTCATGCCAAAACGCTGCGCGCGTTCCGCAGCCGCCAGCGCGATGCCGGCAATTTCCTCGGCGGACGGATCGGCGTTCACGTGGGTGTCGCCAATCACGAAAGTACCTTTCTTCAGCACCAGCACGTTGAGCGCGGCGAGCGCGTGGGCGTCTTCTTCCACGCCCAGAATGCTCACCAGCTGATAGAGATGGTCGCGATAAGCGCCGGTCATGCCGCAGAGCAGGCCGTCGGCCTCGCCCTTCGCCACCAGTAGCGCGCCGATGACCGTGGCGTTGGTGCGCAGGATCGTGCGGGCTTCGTTGAGCGAGACGCCATGACGCTTCATCAAGTCGAAGTAGGCCTGGGAATATTCGCGGAAGCGCGTGTCGGATTCCGGATTCACGATCTCGAAGTCCACCCCGGCTTTCATGCGCAGGCCCAGCGCCGCGATGCGCGATTCGAGCACGCTCGGGCGGCCCACCAGAATAGGCCGGGCAATTTCTTCGTCGATCACCGTTTGCACGGCGCGCAGCACGGTGTTTTCTTCGCCATCGGTGTAGACCAGCCGCTTGCGGTCCTGCTTGGCGCTCTCAAACACCGGCTTCATCAAGAGCACGGACTGGAAGATGAACTTGCTGAGCTGGTCGCGATAGGCATCGAGATCGGCAATCGGCCGCGTGGCGACCCCGCTTTCCATCGCCGCGCGCGCCACCGCCGGCGCCAGCGTGGTGATGAGGCGCGGGTCAAACGGCTTGGGAATGAGATATTCGCGCCCGAAGCGCAACTGCTCGCCCACGTACGCCGCCTGCACCACTTCCGAGGGCTCCTGCATGGTGAGTTCGGCCAGCGCCTCGACGCAGGCCAGCTTCATGGCCTCGGTAATCGTGCTGGCGCCAACGTCCAGCGCACCCCGGAACATATACGGGAAGCACAGTACGTTATTGACCTGGTTCGGATAGTCCGAGCGCCCGGTCGCAACGATGGCGTCCGGCCGGGCGGCAAGCGCCTCTTCCGGCATGATTTCGGGGGTGGGGTTAGCCAGCGCGAGAATCAGCGGTTGCGGGCCCATCGTGGCCACCATCGCGCCGGTCAACACGCGCGGGCCCGAGAGCCCGAGGAAGATGTCTGCGCCGCTGATAGCGTCCGCCAGCGTGCGCTGCGTGGTGTCGCGCGCGTAGGCCGCTTTGTGCGGATCCATCTGTGCGTCGCGACCGACATAGATCACGCCGGCCTTGTCGGTGACGGTGATGTGTTCGCGCGGCAGGCCCATGGATTCCAGTAAGCGCACGCAGGCAATCGCCGCCGCGCCCGCACCGGAGACCACCAGTCGCACTTCTTCAATGCGCTTGCCGACCAGCCGCAAGCCGTTGCGAATGGCCGCCGCAGCGATAATCGCAGTGCCATGCTGATCGTCGTGGAACACCGGAATCGCCACGCGATTACGGAGTTTTTCCTCGATGTAAAAACATTCCGGGGCTTTGATGTCTTCCAGATTGATCCCCCCAAAGGTGGGCTCAAGGCTGGCGATGATGTCGACCAGTTTGTCCTGATCGTTTTCGTTGAGTTCGATATCGAACACATCGATGCCGGCGAACTTCTTGAACAGGACCGCCTTGCCTTCCATCACCGGCTTCGCCGCCAGCGGCCCGATATTGCCGAGCCCCAGTACCGCGGTACCGTTGGTCACCACCGCCACCAGATTGCCGCGATTGGTGTAGCGCGCGGCCGCGGCGGGATCTTCGGCAATCACCAGACAGGGCGCGGCCACGCCAGGCGAATAGGCCAAGGCAAGGTCGTGTTGATTCGCCAGCGGTTTGGTGGGGGTGACTTCGGTTTTGCCGGGTCGCGGCAGTTCGTGATAGCTCAGCGCATTGCGGTCTAGTTGATCATCCATCGAAGTTCTCCGGGCCGCATGCGGCGCTGTTGATAAGACTCTTGAGGCGCACCATTTCTCAACGGAAAGGCATGCCGCCGCCGGGCGGCATCTGGCCGCGCATCCCGCGCATCAGCGCCTGCATGCCGCCTTTTTTGGATACCTTTTTCATCATCCGCTGCATGTTCTCAAACTGTTTCAGCAGGCGGTTAACGTCCTGCACCTGAGAGCCAGAACCGGCCGCGATGCGCTGCTTGCGGGAGGCCTTGATGATGGCCGGGAATTTACGTTCGTTCGGGGTCATGGAGTCGATGATGGCCGCCAGACGCACCATCTCTTTGTCATTGACCCGGTTCTTCACCTGATCCGGCAAATCCGACACGCCGGGCAGCTTGCTCATGAGCGAGGCCAGCCCGCCCATGTTTTTCATCTGCTCAAGCTGTTCGCGGAAATCGGCGAGGTCGAAGCCTTTGCCCTTGACCAACTTCTCGGCGACCTTTGCCGCCTTGTCCTTGTCGACCTTCTGTTCCACTTCCTCGATGAGCGAGAGCACGTCGCCCATGCCGAGGATGCGTGAGGCCATTCGATCTGGATGGAAAGGTTCGAGCGCGTTGACCTTCTCGCCCATACCGATGAATTTGATCGGCTTGCCCGTGACATGGCGCACCGACAGCGCCGCGCCGCCGCGCGCGTCACCATCGGCCTTGGTGAGCACCACGCCGGTGAGCGGCAGGGCCTCGTTGAAGGCCTGCGCGGTGCGTACCGCGTCTTGCCCCATCATGGAGTCGATGACGAACAGGGTTTCGCGCGGGGCGAGTGCGGCATGGAGGCCGCGAATTTCCGTCATCATCGCTTCGTCGATCGCGAGACGTCCGGCGGTGTCGACAATGAGCACGTCTTTCAGCTGGCGCCGGGCCATGTCCAGCGCAGCGAGCGCTATGCGTTCGGGCGTTGATTCGGTGCTGGGGTAACAGTCAACGCCAATTTCACCGGCGAGGATTTTTAACTGTTCGATCGCGGCCGGGCGGTAGACGTCGCAGCTGACCACCGCGACGGATTTCTTGTCGTGCTCTTTCAAACGCTTGGCGAGTTTCGCCGCGCTGGTGGTTTTACCAGAGCCCTGCAGGCCCGCCAGCAGCACCACCACCGGCGGCTGCGCGTTGAAATCGAGACCAACGCCCGCTTCGCCCATGAGTTCGGTGAGTTCATCGCGCACTACGCGAATGAGCGCCTGGCCGGGGGTGAGCGTGCCGATGACTTCCTGACCCAAGGCGCGGACGCGAATGCGATCCAGAAAATCTTTGACGACCGGCAGCGCGACGTCGGCTTCCAGCAAGGCCATCCGCACTTCGCGTAGCGTGGCGTCGATGTTCTCTTCGGTCAGTCTGGCCTCGCCCCGCAGGCGTTTGACGATGCCATTAAACCGTTCGCTTAAATTCTCAAACATGGGATGCGGTTCCTGCGTTATCCGGAGCTGGTGGAAGGATCATTCGCGAGTCGGTGAATCCGAACAAGGGGCGAGCGCGAAGAATTCAACCGGCTTGAAGGGATAAGGGTTAATCGGTGATGAAAAAGCGCTGTTGCCTTCAATGACGGCCGGGGACTAGAAGGCCTCCATGACCTCGTCGAGCGGGAAAGGCAACCCCACGCTGGCCCACACCTCGGCCACCCGCCGAACCACTGGTTCGGCCTGTTTCATCCACTCGGGATGGCGATCGCGATTATTGAAGACTTCAAACGCTTCGGGCTGCGGGTTGCGATGGCCGAAGCGGTAATAGAACGATTTAGCGAGTTCCTCCATGCGTTCCTTACCGTAGGCGACCACGCTGACTTCACGATTGGCGCTAATGCCGGTGGTGGCCACGTAGTAGTGGTAGAGCTCCCAATAGCGCAAATACGCCTCGAAATAAGGCATTTTTGCGATATTCTCCACCTCCACACCGGTGTAGTTGAGGTCGCGCCGCACCCATTCCTCGATATTCCCGCGCACGGCAAAGCGACCATCGGCCGGCATGCCGCCTGACTTCTCATAGGTGGAAATACACGAGGTCACGGGATGGCGTACGGTCAGAATGTTCTCAACCGCCTGCCCCAGCACGCGTTGGAAAAAGCCGCCGGCGTAAGTGCCTTTGGTGAGCTTTTTTGGCACCACGATTTTGCCGGAATGCGGCCTGGCCCGGCCAAAGTAGATTTCCACCATGGTCAGGTATTCAGCCATGGTCTGCAGGCTGGTCATCCAGGAATTAACGCCCCGCTCAAACCGGAACGGTCCGGCTTCCGGAAAGCCATCGTGGGCGATGACATTCGGCACGCGGTCGGGATGGAAGCCCAGCGCGCGATAGATTTCCTTGGTCAGATACGAGCCACCGTTCCGCGGCACGCCAATGATGTTCACAAAATGGAACTTGAGCTGGATGTCCTTGATGGGGTCGACGTTGCCGGTCATCAGTGCGACCAGCAACTCGTAGGCGCGACCAATCGCCTGCTGGCCACTGGGTGCGGCCAGAACGGTAGCCGCATTGCGGTTAGCCGAACTTACCAATCGCTCTTGTTCCTGATTCATCGCCTCGGAGAGCTGATCGCCCCACACGGCGCCCTCAAAGGGGATCTCGGCCACGATGTGATGGAGGAAATCGATGAAGACCGGTGAGACCGGCAACTCGCGGTCGCTGAGCTTGATTTCAACGCCCATAGCAGCAACTCCAATCTCAAAAAGCGGCGGGGCCTGCCGCGTCAATCCACATGCCGTCAGTGGCGCGGCATGGCGTTAAGGCGGTTAGCGTCCAGCGCCAGAAGCCGCTGGAAGTTATCGAGCGACATTAAATGCGCATAGATACGGGACAAAAAGCCGCTTCGCATCAGTTCGGTGAGAGTTTCCGCAGGCAGGGTATTCAGGCGGGACTCGCTGACCCTGAACATGCCTGACAGCCGCTTGCGTTCACCGCTGGCGGGCTGGATATCTGCATCAAACGGCTCCAGCAACTGCAGGGCCTGCAGGCGCGCGCAGAAGACCTCGGTCTGTCGGCCCGCTGCGTCAAGCTCCTGAATCAGCTTCAGGCGGGTTTGCCAGAGCGGCGATTCTTCACCTTCAGCGGTAAACAGGGCCGGCGCCGTGTCATCGAGCGCGGACTCGTCCACGCAAATCACCGTAGGCTCGGCGTCTGCCCCGAGTCGCGCGGTGCAAAACGGAAAGCGCCGCACATAGGCGGGGCAATAGACATCAGGCAACCAGTCGCCAGAAGGGTCGACGCAAAGATTGAGGGACTGCTCAAGTCCGGTGAGCATGACCGGACT
This sequence comes from Gammaproteobacteria bacterium, assembly GCA_947450495.1. Classification (GTDB taxonomy): domain Bacteria; phylum Pseudomonadota; class Gammaproteobacteria. Next base: position 2,323 of record CANFVX010000020.1, on the reverse strand, counting down.
GGGAGCGCCGGCGGCGGTTTCAATGAACACCACCGGACAAACCCGCGCCGCCGCCACAAACTCCGGCAGGCTGAGATAAATCGCGTGCAGGTGTGCGGCAAACCGCAAGGCCCCGGCCGCAAGCCCCACGCCTGCATGGGTCTTGCGATCGAGGACGCTCAAGGCGCTATAACCGGGCGGCAGGTTTACGTTGAGCGTGGCCACACTAGCACCGGGAAGGCAACGCGCAGGCGATTAGAACAATCAGGTGCCGCCGCACTCGTTGGGGTCTGCGGTGGGCGTGGGGTCGTTATTCAGCGGATTCTTGTCGGACGTAAATTTGATTGCCTTCGGATCTCCGGTAACCGGCTTGAAGCCGCCGGTGCCCGCGGGAAACTTCCTGCCAGCCACGTCGATTTCACCCGCGTGGGTTTTGAAGTAGAGACCCGGGTCGATGTCGGTGCCGAGGTCGGGACAACCGTCGGTGCAGTCAATGGCTTCAAGGTCCGTCCCGCGAATCCCAATAGTCGCCACTGCGGTGCGATAGCTGATGGCGTTTTTATTGCGTTTACCGATCGCGCCGGTAACGGCTCGGAAGCCGCCTTTCAGCAGATTGAATAAGCCCACGCTGTCATCCGCCGAGTCGGTGTACTTGTACTGCGCGATCTGGAAGCGGGTGCTGGGGCGAAGCAGGATATAACCGCCGTCGCTCAGCTTCATACGCACAAAACTGGCCGGGGCCGTGACCACCGTCTCGCCGGCATTGACCGGATTCCCTTGCATCAACGGGCGCATATCGCCTTGGTCCGTGGCGGCCGACGCCCGTCCGACCAACTTGACGATTTCGGCGGCCGCCGCGCCTGCGGGCGCAGGCGATGGGGTATTCGCAGCGGCCGGCTGGGGGCTTGCGGCCGGCGCAATTGCCGGGCTGCCGGCCTTTGGCGCCACGGGCGACGTCACTGTGGGCTTGGGCGTCTGTGACGCAGTTGCGGTTGCAGCTGCTTTGGCGACCGGTTTAACCGCCGGGACGGCGGTCGGTGCACTTGAGGTCGTCGCCACGGCACCGGTGTCGAGATTCAGCGAGGCGCCCACTTTCAGTCGACTCATGTCGCCGTTCACAAAAGCGTTTGGATTGCCGGCCAATAGCGCTTGCATGACCTGTGTCGGGTTCTTGCCCGGCGCCGCCTTGCGGGCGATGGTCCAGAGCGACTCGCCGGCTTTCACTGGCCCGTAAGTCTCAGCGTGGGCGCTTATTGAAGGGATTAGAGTACTCAGCAGCACGGCGCCTAGCCCCTGCGCAAGTCTCCGCCGGCCGTTCTTGAATAACTGCATGGTCGTCACCTTATTCGCACATCTGGCCGGTATTGGACTTACTGCTCACCAAGGAAGATTTACGCCCGCCGGTGTTTTCGGCCACGTCCAGCTTCTTCCCTTCGTCGTCCTTGTCCTTGTCTTTTTCATCTTCGCTGTCGTTAGGCAGCATCGACTTGTTGCTCACGATGACATCGTCCTGAATCGAACTGCCGACCGTGCCGTCGGAAACTTGCTGTTTTTCGTCTGGCGTAATCGGCGGCTTCGCCTGCGGGGCGAAACCCGTCGACACCAGACTGCCCGCCCCCGTCACCGGGCCGGTGGAAACGAAGAATGCGTTTTGATGTCCCACATCGAGCGGGCCGTTGGCCCCTACGATAATGCTGCCGGTGGTGCCGGTACCCCCAAATAGCAAGGTGGTGCCCGGCAGTTTTTTAAAGTGCTGGTCGTTGGTGAAATACGGCCCGGAGGAATCAATCGTCGGCGGGGTGCTGTTCTCGATATGCACCGTCTTGCTCGCCGTATAGGCCGTGAACTGAGCGAGAAAGTCCTGCCGGGAGGGATTGATACTTTTCACGCCTGCGCCGAGGTCCAGCACGCCATCGGTCTTGAACACTACGTAGGGCACGTCGGGATCGTCGAACGTGAGGCCGTTAGCGAACTTGATGCCGCCACTTGCGGCAAAAAACGCGTTCGGCGCATTGGTTCGTGCGCCTTTGTACATCGGCAGGGGAAGGGTGACGCCGGCCGCGCTCGCGGCAGCCGCCAGATTGGCAATAGCGGCGGCGTCACCGGCCTGATCCGGCAGGGGCTGCTCGCCGACGGTCACGCCGGCGGCAAACAGCACGTTGCCGCCAGAGGTGTTGACCGTCAGGCTTTTCGCGCTCACGTCATTCAGAAAAGTGGCGTCACCGGAGAATCGGAACGCGGCTTGCGCCAGCGGCAACACGCTAAATTCGGTGCCGGAGCCGGCGCTCGCCGGGTCGGTAAATACCTGGGTCGCGCCGGTTCTGGCGCTGTTGTCGATGGCAAC